>NZ_BCAK01000056.1:0-110364 GCF_001293905.1 Brachybacterium sp. SW0106-09 | reverse complement strand
CGCGGGGGCGGGCGCCCCGCCCCCGCGGCCGCCCCCAGTGCGCCGCCTGCCCCGACGCAGGACGCCCCGGCCGCCGCACGGGGCGGGAGTGCGCAGGGCGAGCCGACGCGGACGGCACCCGCCCAGGACTCCTCCTGGGGTGCGCTTGCTGGTGCTGGTGCTGGTGCTGGTGCTGGTGCTGGTGCTGGTGCCGGCCAGGCCTCGGGCGAAGAGCGTCGAGAGCCGCGGGCCGGGCAGGGGGAGCCCGGCGGCCAGGGCGCTCCGGCACCGACAGCCCCGACAACCGCCGACGGCCCGACCGTACCGCTGGGTGCCCCCGCCTCGGGCGGCGGGCTCGATGCCGACGCAGTGCGCGGGCACTGGTCCGCGATCCTCGACGAGCTGCAGCAGATCCGCCGCCCCAGCTGGGCCTTGATCTCGCAGAACGCGCACGTCAACGGGCTGAACGGCAGCACCCTCGTGCTCGGATTCCGCACCGAGGGCCTCGTGAGCGCTTTCCGCCGCGGCACGGCGGCGGAGAACCTCGCCGACGCCGTCCGACGCATTGTGCACGTCGACGTCATGGTCGATGCCGTCGTCGGGGAGGATCCCGGACCCGGCAGCGCTGGCCCCGGCAGCGCTGGCCCCGGTGGCGCTGGTCCCGGTGGTGCAGGCCCCGGCGGAGGTGGCGCCGCAGGTCCAGGCTCCGCCGGCAGAGCTCCTGGAGGGAACGGTCCTGGCGGTGCCGGGCCGGATAACGCCGGTCCCGGCGACCCTGCCGGCTACAGCGGCCCGAGCGGCCCGAGCGGCCCGAGCGGCCCGAGCGGCCCGAGCGGCCCGAGCGGCCCGAGCGGCCCGAGCGGCCCGAGCGGCCCGAGCGGCCCGAGCGGCTCGGGTGGTCCGGGTGGTCGTGGCGGATCGGGCGACTGGGCTCCCCGCGGACAGGGTTCCGTCGGGCAGGACGCTCCCGACCCGGGCGGGCAGGGAGGCGGAGCCGCCGGCGGCCCGAATGCGGCGGACCCGTCCGGCCGCCAGGTTCCGCGGACCGGGGGAGCGCCGTGGGGAGATGCCGCCTCCGCGATCGCGCCGCGCGACTCCGCACCCGCCGCCGCCCCGTCCGCGCCGGGCTCCGCACCGTCCGCGCCGGGCTCCGCAGCTCCGTCGGCAGCTCCTTCGGCTGCGTCGTCGGCCGGCCCGTCGTCGGCCGCCCAACCGGCGGCGCCCGCCGTCGGTGACAGTCCCGAGCGGCAGCAGCCCGCGTCCGTCGGCCAGCGCGCCTCGGAACGAGCGATGGCCGCCGCTGCACGTGCCGCAAGGAACGCTCCGGCCGGACCCTCCTACGCCCCGGCCGACGACTTCCCGCCGGAGCCCGACGACCCCTACCCGCCGGACCCCGAGGAGTACGGCCTGCCCGCGCAGCACCAGCCGCCCGCCGCGGCGCAGGGCGGAGGCCGCTGGTCGGACGCGCTCGAGGACCGAAGCACCGGAACCGGCGCCCCCGCCGCCCCGAACCGATCCGCCGCGCCTGCCGCCCCGTCGGCCCCGTCCGCGTCCAGGGCCTCCGCGTCCACGGAGTCGGCAGCGGGCGATGCTCCTGGCCGGACGCTCCCGGACTCCGCGCCGGCGGGCCCGCCGCCCGAGGTCGAGGACGAGGGGCGCGACAGGCTGCCGGCGGAGGAGCCCCGCACCTTCGGCCAGAACGCGCTCAAGCGCGCCCTCGCGGAGGGTCGCGTGGTCCGCTCGCTGCCCGCCGCGCACCTCGCGCAGGGGGAGGACGCCTCCGCCGCCGGACCGGGCGAGGCCCCGGGCCAGGAGCCGGAGGACGTCGCGCAGGGCGGTGACATGCCGCATGAGTTCACCGCGGCCCCCGAGGTCGCCTCACCCACCTCGCCGGACTCAGCCCCACCGGCCGGGCTCGGCCGTGCCGTCCCGCACGGCGACGACGTCCCGCACGGCGACCCAGCTCAGCCTTCCGGCAAGGTCGCGCCGGGCGGCGCGGATGGCTCCGCCTCCGCACGCGCGTCGAGCTCATGGGGCGCCGCGGCGGCGGTCACCGGCACCGCCTCGGGAGCATCCCCGGCGCCCTCCGCGGCACCGTCGGCTCCGCCCGCCGCAGCTCCGACCACGCCGCCCGCCGCAGCTCCCAGCACCGCACCCGCCGCACCGTCGGCGGCAGACGCGCCGCGCAGCGGTGCCGCGCTCGTCCGCGAGGCCGCGATGGCGTCCCGCACCGCGGGTCAGCGCCTGCGAGGAGGGCGAGGCCAGTCGGATCAGGCACCCGAGGCCGATCTGGACCCGACCGGCGGCGCGACCCGGGACGACGAGGACGCCGTCGTCGCGACCCGGAACGGCCGCGAGGTGATCGAGAAGATGCTCGGCGGCAAGGTCCTCGAGGTCATCGACGAGAACCGTCCGCGCTGACTCGGCGAACGTCGCATCGGCGCATGCCTCATCGGCGCGCGCCGACCTGCATCCTTCTCAGCGGCGCGGCTCGAGCAGGGAGAACAGGTCCGTGCGCAGGGTCGCCGGGTTCATGTCGGGATGCGGCTCGGTGACGTAGAACTCCCAGAACGGGTACGTCATCTGCTCGTCCGACTCCCCGACCTGCTCGGTGAACGCCCCCCACTTCTCCGCGAGGCCGCCGTAGGCACCGATGTGCGAGATCCAGGCGATGCGACCGCCCGGGATGCTCGACCCGATGACCTCGTAGTCGCTGGGCAGCTCGAGGGTCTCGGTCAGCGGCGCGTCCACCGGGAAGCCCACCTCGAGATCGGCCGTCGCGACCGGTGCCCGGTGGTGAAGGGAGAACGCGGGGCCGATCGGGCGGATGCCCTGCGCCGCCAGCGCCTCGGCGAGGTGGGAGAACGTGCCGTCCATCAGGGCGGGCATGTCGTACATCGGGAAGTCGTGCTGGACCACGACGGCCGTCGTGATCTCGGGAGCCTCCGTGATCCGGCAGGAGGTGGCGGGCTCGGCGGCGTCGTACGGGGCGGGCATCGGCGACATCGGGACTCGTCCTGTTCGCGGTCGGCGGCGGGCCGGGCAGGATGGCGGCGGCCCGGTCAGACGCTATCGCGGCAGGCTGGACGCCACCAGCACCGCCGGGGGCCGGCGACCTCCGGGGCCGCCCGCCGTCATCGGTCCCGAGCTCCGGTCGCGCTCCGTCCCGGTCCGCCGCGCTCCGTCCCGGTCCGCCGCGCTCCGGGCTCAGGAGCGCTCCGTCGCTCCCTCGTGCGTGCCGGCACGATCCCTCTCCACACCGGCCAGGTCCAGCGCCAGCTCGCAGAACATCGAGTTCGACCAGGAGAACCACTCCCGCGTGAACACCGTCGGATCGTCCACGTGCACGCCCTCGTGCATCATCCCGGTCCCGCCGTCGGTGCGGGCCATCAGCTCGAGCAGATGCAGCTTCTCGCCACGCTCCGCACTGGTCAGCCCCTCGACCGCGAGCGCGATCGGCCACACATGGTCCTTCGGGGTGTGCGGGGAGCCGACGCCCTCGAGGTACAGCCCCTCGTAGTAGCAGGGGTTGCTGCGCGAGAGCACCGCGGCGCGCGTGGCCAGGTATAGCGGATCATCCTGCGCCACGCAGCCCAGGTACGGCAGGGCGAGCAGGCTCGGCACGTTCGCGTCGTCCAGGAACCGGTGGTCGCCGCGCCCGTCGATCTCATAGGCCCAGACCCGTTCGCCCGTCGGCCCCTCGATCGTGCCGTGCTCCACCAGCGCCGCACGGATCTGCTCCGCGCGCTCCCGCGCCTCGTCCGCCTCCGCCGGGGCGTCCGCGACCTGCTCCAACAGCTCCGCGAGACGCTCCAGGGCGAGGGCGAGGAAGTGGTTGCCGGGGATGTTGTAGCCCAGCTCGCAGGCATCGTCCGAGGGGCGGAATCCCGCCCACACCAGGCCGTTCGGCGTGGTCAGGGAGCCGCGCCCCTCCCGGGCGAGGGTGTCCTGGACGGGCACGCCGGAGCGTCGGAAGAAGTACGCGGAGCGCTCCTCGTGGTGCTGCTCGGCCCGGACGGTGGAGAGGATCGCGCGGGCCGCCGGCAGGAAGCGCTCTTCGGCCCACGAGGTGTCGCCGGTCGCCCGCCACAGCCGCCAGGCGAGGTCGGGGCCGTAGGAGAGGGAGTCGAGCTCGAACTTGCGCTCCCACGCCCAGGGGTTCTCGCGCTCGGTCTCGTCCGCATCCCAGTGGGAGGAGTCCGGGGCGCGGTTGAAGGCGTTGGCGTACGGGTCGATCTCGAGATACTGCCAGTGGCGGCGCAGCAGCCCGGCGAGCAGCGCGACCAGCTCAGCGCGGTCCTCGTCGGCACCCACCCCGGCGACCACCAGCCGCAGCAGCGGCGTCAGCTGCGCGGCGGAGTCCCGCAGCCACATCGCCGGGATGTCGCCGGTGATCACGAAGGTGGTGCCGTCCTCCTCCACACTCACCGTCGTCTCGAAGGTGTTGCGCAGGTACGCGACCACGCGCTGCGCGATCTCGGCGACCAGCGCGTCGGAGGCGCCGAGGTCGGCGAGGCCCTCGAGCACGCGCGCCTGCACCGCGTCGAGGAGGGTGTCGGGAAGCCTGGCCATGGTTCTCCGCATCGAGAGTGGGTCGGGAACGCCAGCGTATCGAGGTCTCTCGCGCCCGGTCCGGCCGTCCGTGAAGCGCGCAGCGATCCACACCACCTCGGCGCCGTCGCCGCACTTCGGCCCCGGGAACTAGAGTGAGACGCGTGTACGAAGGCATCGTCCAGGACCTCATCGACGAGCTCGGCAAGCTGCCGGGCATCGGCCCCAAGTCGGCGCAGCGGATCGCGTTCCATCTGCTGGACGCCGACGACGCCGCCGTGCGCCGGCTCGCCGAGGTGCTCGTCCAGGTCAAGGACACCGTCCGCTTCTGCGAGATCTGCGGGAACGTCTCGGCGGAGGAGAAGTGCCGCATCTGCACCGACCTGCGCCGCAGCGACGAGGTGATCTGCGTGGTCGAGGAGTCCAAGGACATCGTCGCGATCGAGAAGATCCGCGAGTTCAAGGGCCGCTACCACGTGCTCGGCGGCGCGATCGACCCGATCGGCGGCGTAGGCCCGAACGACCTGCGCATCACCCAGCTGATGAGCCGCCTCGGCTCCGGGCAGACCCAGGAGGTCATCCTCGCGCTGGACCCGAACATCGAGGGCGAGGCCACCGCCGCCTATCTCTCCCGCCTGCTCGGACCGCTCGAGCTGACCGTCACGCGCCTGGCCTCCGGGCTGCCCGTCGGCGGCGACCTCGACTACGCCGACGAGATGACCCTGGGCCGAGCCTTCCTCGGCCGCCGCACCGTCTGAGGCGCCGCCGGTTCCCGTGATGACCTCTCCCCACTCCCGGACGCTGCCGCCGCTGACGGACCTGCCCTCGCCGCCGCGCCTGCCGGAGGAGGAGACGCACCTGGTCTCGCCGGGGGAGATCATGGTCGAGTCCCGGCGCGAGATCCTCCGCAGCCTGCTGCGTCGACTCTGGGCGCCGGCGCTCGTGCTGCTCGGCCTCTGGTATGTGCTGCTGACCCTGTACGTCGTCGGCGCCTCGCCGACCTTCTGGCTCTTCTCCCTCCTCGCCGGCCTCGGCGATCCGGCCTACCTGCGCCAGGCGATGAGCGCCCTGAACTTCACCTCCGAGGGGCTGTGGACCGCGTTCCTGCTGCTGCCCGCCCTCGCGACGGTGCTGAGCCTGCTCGGGGCGCTGCTGGTGCCGCGCCTGGTCGCGCCGCTGCAGCCCCGCCGCTTCCTCTCCGAGACGCAGTTCCAGCGCGGCGTCGAGGACCGCACCACCGCGATGCTCCTCGCGCTGCCGGTGCTCACCGTCCTCGCCCTGCCGCTGACGGTCGTGCTCGGCCTGCCGCAGCCCTGGACCGGGCTCGGCGCGGGCCCCCTGTCCGTGTGGTGCGCCGGACTGGTCGCCCTGGAGCTCGCCTGGGTGCTCGTGCGTCGCACCGTGCCCGCCGCGCGGCTGCTCGGGATCACCTCCCACGAGGTGCTGCACACCGAGGCGCGCATCGGCACCGACCCGGAGCGCCGACGCGCCGCCGCCCGGCAGCACCTCGCCCAGGACCGCCGGCACCTGCCGCCGAACCCCGGCACCCCCGCGGCCGACGGGGCGAGGAGCCCCCGCGGCGCCCTCAGCGCGCTCGCCCTCATCGCGCGTTCGGCACTGACCTGGGTGCTGCCCGCCCTGGCCGGGACCTCCTGGCTGGTGCTCGGCATCGCGGACCTCGTCACCGTCCTGGGCTCCCTGTCCGCGACGGGACTGTCCCAGGTCGAGACCCCGCTGCGCTGGCAGCACCTCGCCGTCGGCCTCCCCCTGCTCGGGCTCGTCGCGGCCGGCTGCGCGCTCGCCCCGGCGCTCGCGGTCCCGCTCTCCTCCGGCCACCGCGCCCAGGTGCGGGACCAGCGCACCTACGCCGAGTGGGCGCACCGGGCCCGCGTGAACCCGTGGGAGGCGCGGGTGTGCGCGCTGACCGGCTGGCTCTGCGCGGGCTGGGCGCTCGCCGGGACCGTGCTCGCCGCGGTCCTGCTCCCGCTGCTCGGCGCCGGGACGGCCCTGACCTGGGTGTTCCTCACCCTCCTCGCGCTCATGGCCGTGCCGCTGCTGGGCGTCGCGGCGACGCAGGCGATGAAGAGCGGACTGCGCGACGTGCTCTACGGGCCGGCCGACGGATACATGCGCCGCGAGACCCCGTACGCGCTGGTCGCCCCCGAGTTCGGCACCCGCGCCGACCGCGCGAAGGACCCCGCGGTGCGCGCCGCGCTGCGCAAGCGCCTCCAGGCCGACGGCGGCGACCACGCGCTGGAGATCTTCGACCTCGACGCGGCCGGGGAGCGGCTGTGGGTGGACGAGAACGCCCCCGGCGCCTCCGACACCGCCGTGCGGCAGACCGACCTCGCCCAGGGCGTGCTGCCGGACTTCGGCTCCGAGGGATCGGCCTTCACCGGCGGCGGCAACAGCCCCTCCGAGCAGGCCTCGCACCTGCACGACATCCCCGACACGGTCACCGGGCTGCGCGAGCGCTGAACCGGCGGCCCTGTACCGGCCCTCGGCGCGTGGTCGACTGATGGCGTCCTGCGTCCCGGTACGGATATATCGCCGTACCGGAACGCAGGACGCCATCACCTGACCACGACCGGCCCTGTCGCCTCAGGCGATCCGGGTGCCCGCGCCGAGGTGCCTGACCGGCACGGCGAGCCGCCGCACCGCGACCAGGAGCGACAGCGCCCCGACGAGCAGCCACAGCCCGAGACCCATCGGCCACACCGGACGGTTCGGCGGCGTCCCGAGATCGGTGGGATAGCCGGGGTCCTCCGGCGAGCAGTGCACGGAGTGGACGGGGTGGGTGGTGGTCGCGGCGGAGCGCATCCCGGTCTTCAGCGTCGTCAGCAGATCCGTGTCCGGGTCCTCGAGGGGGTCGTAGTCCGCGGGAAGGGTCGGCGCGGCCTCGGCAAGGAGCACCACCGGGTTCCCCCACAGCAGCGGCAGGGAGAGGTCCAGCCGCGGCACCGTCTCCTCGACCTGCTCCGCCACGCACCGGCTCTTCTCCATCGAGTACTCGTCGTCGTAGACGCTGTAGTAGTTCGTGACCTCCCGCTCCTCGTTCAGCACCACGGCGGTCGAGCCCCACGCGATCGGCAGCACCACCGTCACCCCGAACACGATCACGTAGGCGAGCACCACCGAGCCGAGCTGCCGCGAGGTGAGCGCCGAGAGACCGAGCCCCACCGCGGTCACGCACAGGGTGAGCAGCACGATCACCCCGAGCAGCCGCAGCATGTACAGGATCCCGATGCTGCCCAGCAGCGCGATCGGCACCAGCGAGGGCAGGGCGAGGACCAGGAAGGCCAGGCCGGTCAGGAAGCCTGCGAGCAGCTTGCCGAGCACGATCTCGGCGGGACTGAGCAGGCTCGCCTGCAGCGTCGCGAGGGTCCCGGCGGTGCGGTCGCCGTTGATGGATCCGGCTGACAGCGCCGGCACCACCAGCAGCATCGCGAAGAGCACCAGGATCATCTGCAGGCTGAACACCATCGCCGCGATCGGGCCGACCTCGTCCCACTGCGCGGAGTACAGCGTCGGCCCGAGGCCGAGCGCGCCGATCCCCATCATCACCAGCGTCCACACCGCCAGTGCCACGTACCAGCGCTTGGAGCGCAGGCGCTGGCGCAGCTCGAGCGAGGTGACCAGCCGCAGTCCGCGCCAGCGCAGCGCATAGCGGCCGCGGCCGCGGGGACGGTCGGTCCCTGGACCGGCCTCGAGGGTCTGGGGAGTGCTCATCACAGGGCTCCTTCTCGCTGGGCGGCGTCGGAGGCGAGATAGGCGGCCTCGAGCCTGCCCGTCGTCGGGCCGAAGCCGATGATCTGGGCGCCCGCGGCGGTGAGATCCGCGAGCAGGCGGGCGGCGGTCGCGTCGTCGGGCAGCTCCACCACCGCCTCCGCATGACCGGAGGTGGTGCGGTCGCCGGGCAGCGCCTCGCTGTGGCGCACCTGCAGGTGATCGAGCGCCTCGACGAGCGCCTGATGGTGCAGCGAGGAGATGCGCCACGGGCGCGGCCGGGCGGCGAGGTCGCGGAGGCTCGAGGCGTCCACGGCGCGGCCGCCGTCCATGAAGACGACGTGGTCGGCCATCTCCTCGAGCTCGCCGAGGATGTGGCTGGAGACCAGCACGGTCGCCCCGTCGGCCGCCCGTGAGCGGACCACCTGCAGCAGGCGGCGTCGCGAGGCGGGATCCAGGCCGGAGGCGGGCTCGTCGAGGACCAGCACCTGCGGGTCGTGCACGAGCGCGCGGGCCAGGCCCAGGCGCTGCTTCTGCCCGCGGGAGAGCACGTGCGCGGGCTGCTGCGCGAGCGGCACGAGGTCCAGCAGCTCCAGCAGCTCGTCCACCCTCCCGCGCAGCTGCGCGGTGGGCAGGAAGTAGGCGCGGCCCATCACCTCGAGCACCTCGGCGACCCGCAGCGAGTCCCACGCCCCGAACTGGTCCGGCATCCAGCCCACCTGCGCGCGCACTGCGGCGGAGTTCTCGGCGGGGTCGACGCCGCCGACGAGCACCCGGCCAGAGTCGGGGGCGAGCAGCGAGGCGAGCATGAGCATCAGCGTCGACTTGCCGCAGCCGTTCGGGCCGACCAGCGCCGTGACCGCCCCGCGCGGCGCGGTGAAGCTCAGGTCCGCCACCGCCTGCACGCTGCCGAAGGCGCGGCTGACGTGCTCGGCGACGATCCCCGGCCCCTCCGGACCGGGAGCCCTCTGCGGGGAGGCATGGTCGACCGGCGGGAGGGGCGGAGGCGGGCCGTCCGCGGGTGTGCTCTGTGTCATGGGGCTACATTCCCACGCCCTGACCTGGAGCGACAGCCCTTCCTGGGCACGTTCGGGGCACGAACTGTGAGGGAGCGGTGGAGAGCCCGCGGCTCACTCCGCCATGGCGGCGTTGCCCTCCTCCTGCGCCTGCGGGATCCCGTCGGCGGCGGAGAGCCGGCCGATGAAGACCTCCTGGAAGATCGGCATCGCGGCGGTCAGCCCCGCGTTCGCACGGGCGCCGGTGTCGGCCTCGGCGGGGTTCTTCGCCGCCTCGACGAACACGCTCACGTCCACGCCCTTGCCCTTCCAGAACTCGATGTACGCGTCCTGCGCGTCGACGTGGCCGGGGAAGGAGACGCCCTGCTCCGCGAGCGGCAGCTGTCCGTCCTTCGAGCCGAGCCAGGTCAGCAGCTCGGCGATGCCGGCCTGCTGCTCGTCGTCGGCTTTCGCGTTGCCGACGGCGACCACGCCGTGGACCAGCGACTTCGCCCCGTCGGGGCCGGCGACCGGGGCGGCGAGCGCCCACTCGAAGGAGTCGGCGACGCCGTCGGAGACCGGCAGCAGGTTGTAGGGCCCGGACTGGAACAGGGCGAGCTTGCCCTGGGTGAACAGGTCGCGGGTGAAGTCGCCGTTCTCGTTGGTGTCCGCGGCGCTGGGCGCGATGTTCTCGACGTTGATCAGGTCCGCCATGTACTGGAATGCCTCGATGCCCTCGGGGGAGGCGAAGGTGTACACGTCCTCGTCCTGCCACTGCGCGCCGTTCGAGGCGAGCATCGGGCCGATGATCGCCTGCCGGTCGGCCTGCGAGTTGAAGCCGAACTGCGCGCGGGAGTCCACGTCGAAGCCGTCCTCGCCCGGGTGGCGGCCCTCGCCGTCCGCCGTGAGCTTCCGGCCCGCCTCGCGCAGGGAGTCCGTGTCGGCGGCCGGGTCGAAGGCGAGAGCCGACGGGTCCACGCCCGCCTCCTCGACCAGCGCCTTGTTGTAGAACACGGCGATCGAGTCCCAGATCTGCGGCACGCCCCAGAGCCCGCCGTCGCGCGAGTACAGGTCCACCACGGCCTTCTCCCACTGGGAGGCACCGTCGGGGACGACCTCGTTGATGTCCAGCAGGTCGCCGGAGTCCTTGTACAGCACGTAGTTCGCGGAGTTCATCCAGTACACGTCGGCCGCATCGCCGCTGGCGACGTCCAGCGGCAGGCGCGTCCAGTAGTCCGCCCACGGCACCACGTCGATCGACACGTTCCAGCCGGACTGCTCGGTGAACGCGGCGAAGGACTCCTCGTAGGCGGCCACCGCGTTCTCGTCCCACAGGCGGAAGGTCAGCGTGCCCTTGTCGCCGCCGCTGCTGCCGCCGGCGTCGCTGCCGCCGCCCTCGCCGCCGGAGCCGCTGTCACCGCCGCCCGACGGGGAGCAGGCCGCCGCGGTGCCGAGCAGGCCGGCGGCGGCGAAGGAGGAGAGGAGGGTACGACGCTTCAGCATGGGAGGTCCTTCCGGGAAGTGATGTCCTGCCCATTATCGTCCGCCGGCCCCGTCGTGGGGCGCTAGATGACCTTCCGAGACGGGGCGGGGTGCGGCCCTCAGCGCAGCGTCGCGTCGCCGACCGAGCGCGTGATCTGCTTCTGGAAGACGATCATCAGGATCACCAGCGGCAGCATCGCCAGCGTCGTCCCGGCCATCACCAGGGTCCAGTTGTTGTTGTACTGCGACTGCAGCGCGGAGGTCGCCACGGTGATCACCCGCCATTCGGGCCCGGAGGTGATCACCATCGGCCACATGAAGCTGTTCCAGTGGGTGACCACCGTGATCAGCACCAGGGTGACGATGATCGGCCGGTTCAGCGGCACCACCAGGTGCCACAGCAGGCGCAGCGTGCCGGCGCCGTCGATCCGCATGGCGTCCATGAGCTCGGAGGGAATGCCGCGGAAGTTCTCCCGCAGCAGGAAGATCGCGTAGGGGGAGCCGAGCACGAAGGGCAGCACGAGCGCCCAGAAGGTGTTGCGCAGCCCCATCTCCGAGAGCATCAGGTACAGCGGCACCACGACCACCACCTGCGGCACCATCAGCGTCGCGATGTACACCCAGAACAGCAGGTCACGGCCGGGGAAGCGGAGCTGGGCGAAGGCATAGGCGGCGAGCACCGAGAACACCATCTGCCCCGTCAGGATCACGGCGACCATCTGCACGGTCACCGCGACCGGGGTGACGAAGCCGTCCTCGGAGCTGAACAGGGCGATCACGTTGTCCAGCACCGGCGGGGCGGGGAGCGACAGCGGCCCCTCCTGCGCGAACTGCGCGGTGGAGGTCAGCGCGGTCATCACCGAGAACAGGAACGGCCCGAGCGTGAGCGCGGCCGCGACGATCAGCACGAGATAGGTCGCGCCGTGGCCGAGCACGCGGCGCGCGAGCAGCGAGCCGGTCAGCGGCCGACGGCGCCCGGAGGGGCGGGCGGTGCGCCGGTGATCGCGGCCGCCGGAGCCGCCGCCGTCGGCAGGCGCGGAGCGCTCGTCGGCCGGTCTGGTGCCGTGGCCGCCAGCCGGGCTCGGATCCTGAGCAGTCATCTCGTCCCTCCTCTCAGCTCATGTCGTAGGTGATGCGCCGGGAGAACCAGCGCTGCTGGATCACCGTGATCACCACCAGCAGGACGAACAGGATCACCGCGACGGCGCTCGCGCGGCCCAGGCGGCTGGCCTCGAAGGCCTCGTGGTAGATCAGGGAGGCGATCACCTCGGTGCGGTGCTGCGGCCCGCCGCCGGTGAGGGCGAAGACCATGTCGAACACCTGGAAGGAGGCGACCACCTGGGTGACGGCGAGGAAGAACGTCGTCGGTCGCAGCAGCGGGATCGTCATGAACCACAGCTGCTGCCCGGCGTTCGCGCCGTCGATCCGGGCGGCCTCGTAGATCGAGCCGGGGATCCGCGACAGCCCCGCCTGGAAGAACAGCGAGATGTAGCCGACGTTCTGCCAGATCGCGACGAAGGCGACCGCCGGCAGGGCGAGCGAGGGATCGGTCAGCCACTCGATCCGCATCCCGAGGATCTGGTTCAGCGCGCCGACCGACGGCTGGAAGATCCACTTCCACACCACGCCGAGCGCGAGCGGCGCGCACACCCACGGGATCACCACGATCACCCGCACGATCGCCGAGCCCGGCAGCGCCCGCACCAGCTGCGTGGCGAGCACGAGCCCGATCGCGAGCGACACCGGCACCGAGATCAGTGTGAACACGCCCGTGACCAGCAGGGAGTTCGCGAGCGCACCGTCGGCCAGCAGGGAGGCGTAGTTGTCCAGGCCGAGGAAGGTGCGTGTCCCCAGCAGGTCCCAGCGGAACAGGGACACCACGAAGGCGAGCACCACCGGCAGGATCAGGAAGCAGGTGACGCCGATCAGGCTCGGGGCGATCAGGAGCCAGCCGAGAAGGGGTCTGCGGGAGCTCATCGTCGATGCCTCCCGCCTGCGACGTGCCGATGTTCCACCGGGTCAAGCTATCGCAGCGCAGCCCAGGTCGTGGTGCTGTCCGTCCCTGTCGACACCGACCTGCCCCGTGTGCGCGGAGCTGTCCACGGGAGGGCGCCGAGCGGCACCGGGCCTGCATGTGACAGGCCGTGTGCCGCTCACGTCCCCTCGGCGGACACGGCCCATTACGCTCGGGCCATGACCTCTGCGACGGACACCGCCGGTCACGCGGCCGCGGCCACGGACCCCCATGCCTCGATCTACGACCACGGCTTCGTGCGCGTCGCCGCGGTGACCCTGCCGGTCGCGCTCGCCGACCCGGCCGCGAACGCCGAGCGCCATCTCGAGGCGCTGCGCGACCTGCACGACCAGCAGGTCGGGATCGCGGTCTTCCCCGAGCTGTCCCTGACCGGGTACTCCCTCGACGACCTCGTCCTGCAGGAGCCGCTGCTGGACGCGGCCGAGCAGGCGGTGCTCACCGTGCTCGAGGCGAGCGAGGAGCTGATGCCGATCATCGTGCTCGGCGCCCCGCTGCGCGCGAAGGACCGCTCCCGCGTCTTCAACTGCGCCGTCGTGATCCATCGGGGGCAGATCCTCGGCATCGCCCCGAAGCAGAACCTCCCCACCTATCGCGAGTTCTACGAGCGGCGCTGGTTCTCGCCCGGCGACGACGCGGCGGGCGAGGAGGTGATCCTCGGCGGACAGTTCGCGCAGCTCACCCCGCACGGCATCATCCGGGTCGAGGACGTACCCGGGCTCGCGCTCTACGTCGAGATCTGCGAGGACATGTGGGTGCCGGTCCCGCCGTCGGCCGAGGCCGCGCTCGCCGGCGCGACCGTGATCGCGAACCTGTCGGGCTCCCCGATCACGATCGGCCGCGCCGAGGACCGCAAGCTCATGGCCCGCTCCGCCTCCGCCCGCACCCAGTGCGCCTACGTCTACGCCGCGGCCGGCGAGGGCGAGTCCACGACGGACCTCGCCTGGGACGGACAGACCTTCGTGTACGAGTGCGGTGACCTGCTAGGGGAGTCCGAGCGGTTCCCGACGGGGGTGCGCTCCACGATCGTCGACGTCGACCTCGACCGGATCGTCGCCGAGCGGCGCCGCCAGAACACCTTCGATGACAACCGACGCACCCACGCCGCCTCGCTCGAGAAGTTCGACGGCTGGGAGGAGACGAGCCTGTTCGGCCCCTGGGACGTTCCCGACTGCTGGGACGACGCGGACGAGGACGACGAGGAGATGCCCGAGCCGATCCTCCTCGGCGGCCGGCGCCGCGCCGCGCAGGCCCGGCACGACGCCCGCTCCGCCGCGACCGGTGCCGAGCTGCCCGACCTGCGGACCCCGCCCGCGACCGGCCCGCTGCGCCGCCACCACGACCGCTTCCCCTTCGTGCCCGACGACCCCGCGCGCCTCGCCCAGGACTGCTACGAGGCGTACAACATCCAGGTCGCGGGCCTCGTGCGGCGCCTGAAGCAGATCGGCGGGGACATGCCCGGCGGCACCCGCCCCGTCATCGGCGTCTCCGGGGGCCTGGACTCCACCCACGCCCTGATCGTGTGCGCCCGCGCGATGGACCTGCTGGGCCGCGACCGCTCCGAGATCCTCGCCTACACGATGCCGGGCTTCGCCACCACCGAGCACACCCGCTCCAATGCCGAGCTGCTCTCGAGGGCGATCGGCGCGAGCTTCGAGACGATCGACATCCGTCCCGCGTCCACCCAGATGCTGAAGGACATGGGCCATCCCTTCGGCGAGGGCGAGCCGGTCTATGACGTGACCTTCGAGAACGTCCAGGCCGGGATGCGCTACGACTACCTGTTCCGTCTCGCGAACCATCACGGCGGCATCGTCGTGGGCACCGGCGACCTCTCCGAGCTGGCGCTGGGCTGGTGCACCTACGGGGTGGGCGACCACATGTCCCACTACGGCGTGAACGCGGGCGTGCCGAAGACCCTCATCCAGCACCTGATCCGCTGGGTCATCTCAGAGGGGATCTTCGACGCGGCGACCGCCGAGGTGCTGCGCGCCGTGCTCGACACCGAGATCTCCCCGGAGCTGATCCCCACCGCGCCCGGGCAGAAGGCGCAGTCCACCGAGGACTCCATCGGTCCCTACGCGCTGCACGACTTCGCGCTCTACCACCTGCTGCGCCGAGGCTACGGCCCCGGCAAGATCGCCTATCTCGCCCATCAGGCCTGGGGCGACGCGGAGGCGGGGGAGTGGCCGGCCGGCTACGCCGAGGACGACCGTCGCGCCTACTCCCGCGAGGAGATCAAGCACTGGCTGACCGTGTTCACCAGGCGCTTCTTCAACAACCAGTTCAAGCGCTCCGCCCTGCCCAACGCCCCGAAGGTGCTGGCCGGCGGCTCGCTCTCCCCGCGCGGGGACTGGCGGATGCCCTCGGACGCCGCCTCGACCGCCTGGCTCGCCGAGATCGAGCGCGACGTCCCCGGCGACTGACGGAACCGGGCGTCGGCCGGACCGCGGGCTCCGGCACGCATCGAGACGTAGGTTCCTGCTCCTATCGCGCTCGATAGGGGCAGGAACCTACGTCTCGGTGGTCGGCCGCGCGGTCCGACTGGCCGGCCGCTTACTTCACCGCACCCATCGACAGGCCGCGCACCAGCTGCTTCTGCGCGATCCAGCCGGCGAGCACCACCGGCAGCGAGGCGAGCACCGAGGCGGCCGAGAGCCGGGCTAGGAACAGGCCCTCCGAGGTCATGGTCGACATCAGGAAGATCGGCACGGTCGCCGCGTTCGCCGCGGTGAGGTTCAGGGCGAAGAAGAACTCGTTCCACGCGAAGATCACGCAGATCAGCGCCGTCGCGGCGACGCCCGGGGCGACCATCGGCAGCAGCACCGTGCGCATGGTGCGCAGCAGCGAGGCGCCGTCGATCGAGGCCGCTTCGAGCACCTCGCCGGGCACCTCGAGGAAGAACGAGCGCACGACGTCGAACTCGCCGCCGCCGGAGGCGACCGAGGCGGTGATCTTCGCGCGCGCCTCGTTCTCCGGCAGGGACACGAAGCGCACGTCGATGTCGGGATGCTGGGCGGTGAAGCGGTCGATGAGGCTGATCGCGTCCTGCATCTGCGGGTTCGAGACGATCGCGACGACGATCGGCTCCTTCCCGCCGGCGGAGGCGCCGGCGCCGCATCCGGCGAGGCCGGCGGCGCCGAGACCCGCGGCGAGCCCGGCGCCGAGGACAGTGCGCCGACGGGGACGGGAGGGCCGTGGCGGGGGTGAGGGGTGGGGACGGGGACCCATGCGCTGTTCTCCTGTGAACATCGCGGAGACGGGCCGCTCGGGCGCGTCGTCGCGGAGGGCGGGCACGGTCGGCGCCGAGGGGGCGTACCCGGGAGGGCACGGCCGACGGCACGACCGTTCGCTCAGATGAGCGGGGAGACTTCTCAACTGAGGGTGAGCGTAGTCATATACGCTCAGCCGAGCAACCATCTGCCCTCACCTGAGGGGTCGATGCGGGCTGCGGAGGGAGGACCGATGGGGAGCGAGCAGGCCGGAGTCGGGAGACAGGCCGGGGTCGGGACGCAGGACGGTGCCGGGGCGCAGGCGGATGCCGGGATGGAAGCCGGACCTGGGTCGGAGGCCGGCCCCGGGGTTGCGGACGCGATCGCGCTCAAGGTCGCCCTCGCGAGCGAGCACCACCTCGAGGGCGTGCCGAAGATCGAGCTCGCCCGGCGCCACGGACTCTCCCGCTTCCAGGTCGCGCGCCTGCTCGACGAGGCGCGCGCCGAGGGCATCGTCCGCATCGAGGTCGTCGACCCGACCGCCGCCGGCCGCGACCTCTCCCCGCTCGCCGAGCGCCTGGGCATCTCCTCCGTCACCGTCGCGGTCGCCCGCCCCGGCGAGGCGCCTCGCGCCGCGATCGCACGCCAGGTCGCGGGCCTGCTGCTTCGTCACCTGCGCGAGGGTGGACGGGTCGGCGTGGCCTGGTCGCGCACCCTCATGCACCTGCCCGCCGCGCTCGACGCGCTGCCCGTGGCCGACATCGTCCAGCTCGTCGGCCCCGTGAGCACCGCCGGGCACTCGACCGCGCAGTCCTCCGCGCTGGTCCACGAGCTCGGCGCCCGCTCCGGCGGGCAGGTCTGGGCCCTTCCCACCCCCCTCATCGTCGACTCCCCGCAGGTCGCGGCCTCGCTGCGCTCCATGGAGGAGGTGCGCACAGCGCTCGATGCGGCCGACGGGCTCGACGTGGCGACCGTGTCCGTCGGCGCCTGGGCCGACGGGGCCTCGACCCTCTGGAGCCGCCTGCGTCCCGCCGAGCAGCAGCGCGCCCTCGACGCCGGCGTCGTCGCCGAGATCTGCGGGATCCTGCTCGGCGAGAGCGGCGCCGTGTGGCACTCCGCCGTCGAGGACCGCGTGATCGGGGTGCGGCCCGACCAGCTCCGCCGCGCCCGCGTCATCGCCGCGATCCCCGCCGTCGGCCATCCCGAGGCTGTGCTCGCCGCGGCCCGCTCCGGGCTCGTCGACGACATCGTCCTCGCCCCCGAGCTCGCCGAGCAGGTCGAGGCGCTCCTGGGTTGAACGCGGCCCCTCCGTCCTCGGTCGGCCGCTCCGCCTCTGCCGTGCTGGCCGATCCGGTCGCGCTCTGCGTCGCCGTGTCGCCTCGGGTCGACCGCGCCGCAGCTCGGCCCCCTCAGGCCCGCGGTGAGCCCGGCGTCGAACAGGTGAGCGCCACCCTCTGCTCATCTGACGCAGAAGTGTGTATCGTCGGGCGCACCCCCGCTTCTCGTCGAAGGATGAGCCGATGACCGCTCCGACCGCCCTGACCTCCGCAGCCCTCTCCGAGATCGCCGCGCGCGGCGAGGTCGCCACCCCGCAGCAGCCCCTGGACGAGCGACGCGTCGGCATCGTCCACTTCGGCGTCGGCGGCTTCCATCGCGCCCACCAGGCGATGTATCTCGATCGCCTCATGAACGCCGGACGCGACCTCGACTGGGCGCTCTGCGGCGTCGGCCTCCTGCCGGGCGATGCCAGGATGCGCGACGCGCTCGACGCCCAGGACTCCCTGTACACCCTGGTCACGAAGGCGCCCGACGGGACGCGCGACCCCCGCGTGATCGGCTCGATCGCCCGCTACCTCTTCGCGCCCGACGACCCCGAGGCCGTGCTCGCGCAGATGACCGACCCGGCCGTGCGGATCGTCTCGCTCACCGTCACCGAGGGCGGCTACAACTACAACCCCTCCACCGGGGAGTTCCAGTACGAGACCGAGGCGGTCGCCGCGGACCTCGCCACGCGGTTCGATCCTGCCGACGCCCAGGCCGCGGCCCTCGCGGGCTCGAACGACGGCGGCGCGAACTCCGCGCAGCGGGTGGGTCAGCCCCGGACGATGTTCGGCTACGTGGTCGAGGCGCTGCGCCGCCGACGCGAGGCCGGCACCGTCCCCTTCACGGTCATGTCCTGCGACAACGTGCGCGGCAACGGCGATCTCGCCAAGCGCATGATCCTCGCCTATGCGCAGCGCCGCGACGAGAACGGCCTGCACGGCGATGCCCCGATCGCGGACTGGATCGCCTCCGACGTCGCCTTCCCCAACTGCATGGTCGACCGCATCACCCCTGTCACCGCGGAGTCGGACATCGAGATGATCGCCGAGGAATACGGCATCGAGGACGCCTGGCCCGTGGTCAGCGAGGACTTCGTGCAGTGGGTGCTCGAGGACGAGTTCCCCGCCGGCCGTCCCGCCTGGGAGGAGGTCGGCGTGCAGATGGTCGAGGACGTCGAGCCGTACGAGCTGATGAAGCTGCGCCTGCTGAACTGCTCCCACCAGGCCATCGCCTACTTCGGCCTGCTGCTCGGGCAGACCTTCGCCGACGAGGCCGCCGTCGATCCGCACCTCGCCCCCTTCACCCGCACCCTGTACATGGACCGCGAGGGCACCCCGACCGTGCCCGAGGTGCCCGGCATGGACCTCGATGCCTACAAGGACGAGCTCATGGCGCGCTTCGCGAACACGAGCGTGAAGGACACCCTCGCCCGCCTCGCCGCCGAGTCCTCCGACCGCATCCCCACCTGGCTCGTGCCCGTGATCCGGGAGAACCTCGAGGCCGGCCGAGAGGTCTCGGCATCGGCCGCGATCGTCGCCTCCTGGGCCCGTTACGCCGAGGGCACCGGGGAGAACGGCGAGCAGTGGCCCGTTGTGGACCGCCTCCACGACCGCGTCATGGCCGCCGCCGCGAAGCACGACGAGGACCCGCTCGCCTTCCTCCGCGACGAGGAGCTGTTCGGCGACCTCGTCGAGCACGAGGCGTTCACGACGCCCTACCTCCACGCCCTCGAGGTGCTCCGCACCGACGGTGCCCGCACCCTCCTCACCGAGCTCACCGCCGCCCTCTGACGTCCGGCGGGGCTGGTCTCGCCGGCCTCGCTCGTCGCCGGCCGAACCGTCCCGGCCGCCCCTGTCGACACCCCCACCCCGCCCGTTCTCGTCATCGACTCGTAGGTTCGTGTCGGTTCAGGAGTGAATACGGGCATGAAGCTACGTCTCGATTGCAGGTCTCCCGGTGGGCGTCGCCTCCTCGGCAGGCCTGTGCCCTCCAGCCCCGGCCGTCCGATACGCGTCCCCTCGCCACGGGCTACCTCGCCTCATCCGGTCATGGCCTGCCGTCGCAGCTCGGCGCGCACCCGAACGACAGCCTGCGAGGCGTCGTGCGCCATGTCCTCCGCGGTGACGATGAGCTCGGTCCACCCGGCCAGGCGGCGTCGCTCCCCGCGGCGGACGTCCTTGGCCTGCTGTGCCTGGGTGCGGTGATGTCGGCCGTCGTACTCGACGCAGACCTTCCAGTCCCGCCATGCCATGTCCGGGTCCCCGAGCCACTGTCCGTCCTGGCGGATCGTGGCGTTCAGAAGGGGATCCGGCAGCCCTGCCCGCTGCAGCGCGAGGCGGAGCGCGGTCTCGGGAGGGGAGTCCGCCCCGACGCGCACATCGGCCAGCGCCGCGCGCAGTCGGCGAGCACCTCGTCCGCTGAAGCTGCCGACGGCCTCCGTGAGCAGGGAGAGTTCGACGAACGGCCTCGAGCGTCCTTCCACGGACGGGCGAGGGATGCGCACCAGATGATCGCCGATCACGACCAGGTCATCCTGTGCCAGGACGTCGGCGAGATCGAGGAACGTGCGGAGGCGCGAGGTGGCCCCGACGCCGCTCACGCGACTGACGTCCGCCGGGGCGAGGTCGAAGGACCTCCACGCTACGAGCCCCCGACTCAGCCGATGAATGCCGGGACGGCTCATCTCGACCTGCGCGACAGGAGCTCCCGCGTCCCACGAGGTAAGTCCCCTCGGCAACGGCAGCCTCCACAGTCGAGCCGCGCTGAGTCCGCACGCGACAGCGTCGGGATCGGCGCGCTGGAGCGCCCGGATCACGTCAGCCTCACGAACTGCGTGCACGCCGTCGTGCGACGGGTCAGCGGAACTCGGAGGTGGGCCCTCGCGGTCCGTGGTCGGGTCGTGCACGAGGTGGCCTGAGGTGTCTCGCCGTTCGTGGATGCCCGCCTGGCCGGGCGCCGACCCGGACTGGTCGACGGAGGCGTCGGTCGCGTCGGTCGGCATCTCGGATCGGGCATAGAGCCCGCGGCCGATCCGGATGACATCGCTCGCTTGGAGGCGACCGCCCGAGACCCCGGCCGCCCGAGCCTCTGCGGTCGTGAACACGTTCCATCGCAGCGAGTCGGGCAGCGGACGGAGGCGGCGTGGCATGACTGGAGACTGCCGCGACGAGGCGGTCGCTGCGTCCGCCCTCCACATCTCTCCGGTGGGCGGTGCGGGAGCCCTGGTCAGGAAGGTGGACCCTTCCTCCCCAGTCCCTCTCCGTCCGGCCTCCCCCATTCCTCCCCGTCGTCAGGCACTACGAGCGTCACTGTCGCCGCTGACCGGTCTCCCCGAGGCAGGGGCGCACGCCGTTGGTGCGCTTCCGTCGAGTCGAGTCGTAGATATCTATCGGTACAGCGCCCGATATCGATGCCTTCCTACGTCTCGACGGGGTTCTGGGGCCGGAGCTCTCCGCCGCGCCCCGTGCGGGCCGGTCTCTCGGCCTGGCCGACGTCGCTCCGTGTCCTGCCCGCCGCCACCCGCCGCGCCCCGGCCCGCACGGCCCGCTGCCCCGCCGCGCCCGGGGCGGTGTTGCGCCGGTCACGTGCGCGAACCGTCCTGACCTGGCCCCCTGTCTCGAATGACGAGGTCACTGGGGCTCAGGGGAGCCGTCTTCGTAGACTGGCCTGCGTGTCGCGACGGCGTCACCGGATCGTCCGGGACGAGCGGTGTCCGGCGGGAGGCGTGCGTCTGCGCCGCTCCCGCGAGCCCGGCTCGGACCGCACGGCACGGGGCGTCCGATCGGCTCGAGCGGACCCGCGACAGCGGATGTCCGCGCACCCACGCACGATCCGCACCGCCCCCGACAGTCAAAGGAACCCGCTCATGAGCCTGGTCGTCCAGAAATTCGGAGGATCCTCCGTCGCTGACGCCGACTCGATCAAGCGCGTCGCGCGCCGCATCTCGATGTACTCCCGGGCCGGACACAAGGTGGTCGTGGTGGTCTCCGCGATGGGCGACACCACCGACGACCTGATCGACCTCGCCGAGCAGGTGAGCCCGAACCCGCCGCCGCGCGAGATGGACATGCTGGTCACCGCCGGTGAGCGGATCTCGATGGCGGTGCTGTCGATGGCGCTGAACGACACCGGCGTCCACGCCCGCGCCTACACCGGCTCGCAGGCCGGGCTGATCACCGACGAGGTGCACGGAAAGGCGCACATCCTGCGCGTCACCCCGGGTCGGATCGAGGAGGCGCTGGAGGAGGGCGCGGTCGCGATCGTCGCCGGATTCCAGGGCGTCTCGCAGACCACGAAGGACATCACCACCCTCGGCCGCGGCGGCTCGGACACGACCGCCGTCGCGCTCGCCGCGGCGCTCGAGGCGGACGTGTGCGAGATCTACTCCGACGTCGACGGCGTCTTCACCGCCGATCCCCGCATCGCGCCGGCCGCGCGCCGCGTCCCCGTCATCTCCAGCGAGGAGATGCTGGAGATGGCCGCGAACGGCTCGAAGATCCTCATGGCGCGCAGCGTCGAGTACGCGCGCCGCTACGGGGTGCCGCTGCACGTGCGCTCCTCGTACTCGGGCCGGCTCGGCACGATCGTCACCGACGAGCCCGAGCGCGAGATCCCGATCGACCCCGACGTCACCCTCCGCCCCGCGGACGCCGCCCGTCGCGACGCCGCCGACCCGACCAAGGAGCTCCCCATGGACGACATCGCAGCACCGGGCCTCGAGGCGCCGATCATCTCGGGCGTCGCCCACGACCGCAGCGAAGGCAAGATCACCGTCGTCGAGGTCCCGGACGCGCCGGGCAAGGCGGCGCTGCTGTTCGACGTGGTCGCCGGGACCGGCGCGAACATCGACATGATCGTGCAGAACTCCTCGACGGTCGACGACACCGTCGCGATCTCCCTGACCCTCCCGGAGTCCGACGCCCCCGCCGCCCTCGAGGCGATCGAGCAGGCGCGCGAGGCGATCGGCTTCACCGAGGTCCGCTACGACGACCAGATCGGGAAGGTCTCCATCGTCGGCGCCGGGATGCGCGCGCACCCGGGCGTCTCGGCGACCCTGTTCCGCTCGCTCGGCGAGGCGGGCATCAACATCGACATGATCTCCACCTCGGAGATCCGCATCTCCGTCGTCACCGAGCAGTCGCGGCTCGGCGACGCGGTGCGCGTGATCCACACGGCGTTCGGCCTCGACGCCGAGCAGACCGAGGCCGTGGTCTACGGAGGGACCGGACGATGAACACCACCAGCACCCCCAGCTCCACCACCGCGCCCGACTTCTCGGGCACCCCCGGCTACGCGGCCGACGGGCCCGTCCTCGGCGTCGTCGGCGCCACCGGCCAGGTCGGGCGTGTGATGCTCGCCCTGCTCGCCGACCGCTCGGTCGCACACTCCGCGATCCGTGTGTTCGCCTCCGCCCGCAGCGCCGGCAGCACCGTCTCCTATGCGGGTCTCGACCTCGTGGTCGAGGACGCGGAGACCGCCGACATCACCTCCGAGGGGCAGCGGCTGGACGTCGCGATCTTCTCCGCCGGCGGCTCGACCTCGAAGGCGCTCGCGCCCCGCTTCGCCGAGGCGGGCGCCGTGGTCGTCGACAACTCCTCGGCCTGGCGCCGTGACGAGGAGGTGCCGCTGGTGGTCTCCGAGGTGAACCCGGAGCAGATCACCGCCCCGGAGCGCGGCATCATCGCGAACCCCAACTGCACCACCATGGCGGCGATGCCGACCCTGAAGGCCCTCCACGACGAGGCGGGCCTGGCCCGGCTGAAGGTCGCCACCTACCAGGCGGTCTCCGGCTCCGGCGTGGCCGGTGTCGCGGAGCTCGCCGCGCAGGTCAGGAAGGGGGTCGACCACGTCGAGGAGCTCGCGCTGGACGGCTCCGCGGTGGATCTGGGCGAGCCCGAGGTGTACCAGGCGCCGATCGCGTACAACGTGGTCGCACTCGCCGGGAACCTGATGGACGACGGCACCGGCGAGACCGACGAGGAGCAGAAGCTCCGCAACGAGTCCCGCCGCATCCTGGGCCTGCCGGACCTGCCCGTCTCCGGCACCTGCGTCCGCGTGCCGGTGATGAGCGGCCACGCCCTCGCGATCCATGCCGAGTTCGATCAGCCGATCACCCCGGAGCGGGCGCGCGAGCTGCTCGAGGCGGCGCCGGGCGTGACCGTCGTGGACCTGCCCACCCCGCTGATGGCGGCCGGCAAGGATGGCACATTCGTCGGCCGCATCCGACAGGACGCCTCGGTGCCGGGCGGCAAGGGGCTGATCCTCTTCGCGGTGGCCGATAATCTTCGCAAGGGGGCGGCGCTGAACGCGATCGAGATCGCGGAGCTGATCGTCTCCCGCTGATGACGAAGGAGGAACGCCGATGACGAGTGTCGTGACCAACGGGTCCCTGGGGGCCGGGACGGGACCGGTGCCGCCGTCGGCGGTCTTCTCCGATCGGGCCGGCGAGGAGTCGCCGTGCCGCGCGGGCGGCGGGGCGCTCGAGGAGCCGCTGGGCCGGGTCCTGCGCAACCTCGACACCCTCACCGAGTCCCAGGACGGGCTCGGCGCGGGCCTCGAGGGCGCGCCCGGCGCCTCGGCCGACGGGGCCGCACGGGTGACCGTCGGGGCCGGCACGACCATCGGCTCGGGCACGGCCGACGGGGCCGTCGCAGCCGAGGGCGCGACCGCCGCCGAGCCCTCGCGGCGGGAGATGATCCTCGACGCCGCCTCGGCCCTGTTCGCCGAGCGCGGCTACGACGGCGCGAGCCTGCGCGACATCTCGCGCCGCGTGGGGATCTCACATCCCGGCATGCTGCACCACTTCTCCTCGAAGGACGTGCTGCTCGGCGCGGTGATCGACCGGATGGAGGCGCATGCGCAGGGGCTGCTGGACTCGGCCGACTCGATCGCCTCGTCGCCGGAGACGCTGATCGCGGCGCTGGGCGGTCCGTGGGATCCGCGCAAGCACTCGATGGCGCTGCTGGCGACGCTGTCGGCGGAGATCGTGGACCCCGGGCATCCCGGCCGCTTCCGCATCGCCCGGCTCCGACTGGTCCACGAGCACGTGCTGGAGCGCGTGTTCGGCGGCCTCGGCGAGCAGGGGCGTCTGGTCGCCGGGGCCTCGCCGAAGTTCCTCGCCCGCTCGCTGTTCTCCCTGCTGCTGAGCCTGACGGTGCGCGAGCACACGGTCCGCGAGCTGCAGAAGACGTCCGACGCGGACCCGATCGAGGACGTGCAGGAGTTCGTGCGGCTCTGCTGCGTGACCGACCGAGCGCCGGAGCCCCGTCGGTAGACTCACTGGGCGTGACCCCCTGCGAGGAGACCCGATGAGCGCCGAGCGCACCCCGGAGGATCGCACCTCCGGCCTCACCGGCGGGCCGGAGCCCGAGGACGCGCGGGACCAGCCCCTCGTCCACCACTGGGCGCCGGGCCTCCAGGCGCTCGCCGGGCTTACCGTGCGCGGCAGCGACGACCGGGTCGTCGGCCGGGTGCGCGACGTCTACCAGCACGATGCGAGCGGCGAGCTCGCCGCGCTCACCGTGATGCCTCGCCAGCTGAGCTCGCGCACCGTGATGATCCCGGCCGCGGCGATCGGGGGGCTGACCCCGCCGGGGGCGAGCCCCGCCCCGGACAAGGACGCGGTGGTGCGCCTGCGCGTGGACGCGGCGACGGCGCGGGCCGGGAGGCGCCCGCCCGCGACCGCGCACGTCGGCCCCGAGGAGCTGCGCGAGGCCGCCGCGGCGCTCGGGCTGGTGGCCGAGGACGCCGCCGGCCCGGACGACGGCGGGGCCCCGGACCGCGGGCACCACGTCGAGAGCTCCGCCCTCGAGGACGAGCCCCGCTAGATGTACTGACCGGGCACGTTGATCAATCGTGAGGAGGGCGGCTGGTTGCCGCAGGCGGTATGCGGACGGTGTTCGTTGTACTGGTGCAGCCAGTCCGGCAGGGCGTCACGTCTTTCTTGCTCGCTGGTGTAGCAGCGGGCGTACGCCCACCCGTCGGCCATGGTCCGGTGGAAGGGTTCCACTTTTCCGTTGGTCTGCGGCCGGTACGGACGGGTCCGCTTCGGGGTGATCGATAGGGCCTCGCAGGTGTCGCGCCACAGGTGTGACCGGTATGCCCCGCCGTTGTCAGACAGCACCCGTTCGATGGTGACACCGCGGTCTGCGAACCACTCGACCGCCCGGTGCAGGACGGCGACGGCGGTGATGGCGGTCTCGTCGTCGTGGACCTCGGTGTACGCGACGCGGGAGTGGTCGTCGATGACGGTGTGCACGAACGCGTACCCGAGCTTTGGGTTGTGCCACTTGCTCTTCGGCTTCCCGGGCGTGGCGGCGCGGTTGCGTTCGCCTTGGAGTCGGCCGACATAGCGCCAGCCGCCGCCGTCGGGGATATTCCCGAGCTTCTTAACGTCCACGTGCACCAGCGAGCCGGGATGGGGGTGTTCGTACCGGCGGATCGGCTCGCCGGTGGCACGGTCGACGTAGGACAGCCGGTTGAGGCGTGCCGTCGTGAGAATTCGGTGCACCGTCGATGGTGCGATGCCGAGTCGAGCGGCGAGCTGAACTGGGCCTTCGCGCAACCGCATTCGCAGGCTGACGCACCGCTTGGTCACCGTCTTCGGGGTCTTGTTCGGCGACACCCTCGGGCGCGAAGACCGGTCTTCCATGGACTCGCCGGCGAGGTAGCGGTCGGCCCACCGCTTCACCGTCGGCCAGGACACCTGGAACCGAGCGGCCACCTCGCTGATCGGCCAGCCATCCTCGACGACGAGGCGAGCGACCTGCAGGCGGTGGCGGGGTGTCAGGGCGGCGTTCTTGTGGCTCATGGGGGCTTTCGGAACGGGATGGAGGGGGTCAGCGGCAGTGGCTGACCCCCTTCATCGGTGACGAGGAACTCAGGAGGCGAGAGCGGCGGCGGCGATCGCGTTGGCCAGATCTTCGGAGCGGCTCCACATCGGCCAGTGCCCAGTGGGCAGGTCGACGATCTGGACGTCGATCAGGTCGTTGACGGCGGCGAACATGGGGTGTCGTGCCTGGGCCAGCTCAAGGACCTGGTTGGACGGCAGGGAGCAGCAGATCAGGGTGGTCGGCACACTGTGGCGCCGATCATTGGTCAAGGAGACCGTGGCGCGGGCGACACCTGCAGGCTCGGGGACAGCGCGCGCGCG
Organism: Brachybacterium sp. SW0106-09; assembly: GCF_001293905.1. Lineage (NCBI taxonomy): Bacteria > Bacillati > Actinomycetota > Actinomycetes > Micrococcales > Dermabacteraceae > Brachybacterium > Brachybacterium sp. SW0106-09. Next base: position 83,913 of record NZ_BCAK01000056.1, on the reverse strand, counting down.
GAAGGTCTTGAGCTGACTGTCGCTGAGCCCTTCTAGGCTGGCCTGCTGACCGAGCGTGTCAAAGTCGGGCAGCGGGAGCTCCTCGATGTCCTGCGGGAGCTCCGGCGCGAAGGCTCCTCCGTCTGGCATGGGCCCGGAATCGACCCAGATGACCCGGCGGAGCAACTGGGGGGTTCTGTCCGTGACGGTGCTCACCGCGGCGTTGGCGCCGCTATGCCCCACGAGAACGACGTCGCCGCCGGCCTGTTCGACAAGGGCCTGGAGGGCATCGACCTGGTCCTGCAGAGTGGTGTTCTTCCGATTGGGATCCTGCTCGTCGAGGCCCGACGGAGTGATGGCCTCGACGTCGAGCCCCTGCTCCTTCAGGGCGGGCACCACGTCATCCCAGGCCCAGGCGCCTAGCCAGTAGCCGGGAACGAGGATCACGTGCGGTTGGTCCGTTGCGTTTGATGTCATGTGCTCGATGCTGGCAGGGCTCCTGGACAACGGAGTGGCACTATTTATGACATGAATATGGCGATGGTTTCCTGATGAAGCGTTCGGAACGCCTCCACGCGCTGTCGGAGGCCCTCAGGCGCAGCGGGAAGCGTGGGAGGAGTGCTGGGGGACTTGCCCGTGAGTTCGGGGTGTCTGTCCGGACCATCAAACGAGACCTGACGGCACTCGAAGCTTCCGGGGTGCCGCTGTGGTCCCGCCCTGGTCCAGGCGGCGGGTACGGGATCGTAGAAGGTGGCTCCCTGCCGCCGATCGCGTTGTCACCGGCTCAAGCCTTGGCACTGCTGGCAGCGGTCAAGGCCGCACCCGATGCGCCGTACTCGGATCTCGCGGCAGCCGCCGTCCGCAAGATCATGGATGTCCTCGACCCGCACACTCGCGAGCAAGTGAGCGAGCTCGCTCAGCGCGTCTGGGTCGACTCGCCCCCCAGCTCCTCTCGGTCCGTCCTCTCGACCTGCGAACAGGCCATGACAGATCAACGAGTGCTGCGCATCCACTTCGTCTCCGCCGCTGGCGAGCACACCCGTCGCGACGTCGAGCCCATTCTGTTCGCCAGCACCCGTGGTAGCTGGTACCTCATCGGGTGGTGTCGACTGCGCGGCGCTGTGCGGTGGTTCTCTCTCGACCGCATTCGCAAAGCTACGCTCACGCGCCATCCATGCTCGGGCCACACCGTCGACGAGATCGGCACACCACCGGACACCTCCGCCAGCGTCACCTTGGACTGAACTCGATCGGGTCGATCAACGTGCCCGGTCAGTACAGCTAGAGCACCGTCTCGGCGCCCATCACCACGGTGCGCGACGGCGGCAGATGCAGCACCTGGGTGCGGTTCGCGGAGCCCTTCTCGAGAAGGCGCACGAGCCGCTTCTGCCAGCGCGGCATGACTGGCTCCTGCCCGGCCTCGATGCGGAACACCGACAGCACGTACATCGCCTCGTCCGCGTCGACCGCGAGCGCGGGCAGATGCCGCCGGCAGTCGTCGGGGCAGTCCGCCTCGTGCGGGTGCCCGAGCAGCGCGACGGCGGTGCGCAGCGCGGAGGGGACGTCCTGCGAGTCGTGGAAGCCGACCAGGTAGGTCACCTGCACGATCCCCGGCCCGATCTCGCGGGCATGGACCCGGTCGTCGCGGTGGGCGTGCGGCACCCCGATGTGCTTCATCGTCACGATGACGACGTGCTCGTGGAGCACCCGGTTCATCTCCACCCCGGTGCGCAGCGCGAGCGGCACGGTGGTCGGATCGCCGTGCGGGTAGACGACCAGGCCCGGCACCCGTCGCACCGCGCACTCGGGACCGGCGACGAACTGCTCGAGCGGCCCCTCGAGCTCCCGTCGGCGGCCGAAGAGGATCCGAGCCCCGCGATGCCACACCAGCATGATCGTGGTGAGCGCGGCGGCGATGACCAGCGAGATCCAGCCTCCGGCGGGGATCTTGACGATGTTCGCGGCGAGCAGCAGCAGCTCGAGCCCGCCCACGACCGCCGCGAGCGCCACCACCTGCCACAGCGGCCGGTGCAGGATCCGTCGCGCGTACAGCAGGTACAGCGCGAGCACCAGCAGGATCGTCGCGGTGACGGCCAGGCCGTAGGCCGCAGCGAGCGCCTCGGAGCGGCGGAAGACGAGCACCAGGGTGACCACCCCGGCGAAGAGCAGCAGGTTGATGGCGGGGAGGTAGACCTGGCCGCCGTGCTCGAGGGAGGTCTGGGTGACCTTGAGCCGCGGCAGCAGCGACAGCCGCGTCGCCTGCCGCGCCACCGAGAACGCCCCGGAGATCACGGCCTGGGAGGCGATCACCGTCGCGACGGCCGAGAGCGCCACCAGCGGGATCCGCAGGGCCTCGGGCACGAGGGTGAAGAAGGGGTTCGCGATCGCGGCGGGGTCGGCGAGGATCAGCGCGCCCTGGCCCAGGTAGTTGATCACCAGCGCCGGGAGCACCAGCGCGAGCCAGGCGACCGCGATCGGGCGGCGCCCGAAGTGGCCCATGTCGGCGTACAGCGCCTCCGCGCCGGTGATCGCGAGGACCACCGCGCCGAGCGCGATGAACGCGACGAAGGGCCGGTCCGCCATGAACGCGATCGCGTGGTGCGGGGACAGCGCGCGCAGGATCGAGGGGCCGGCCAGCAGGTGCGGCAGCCCGATCGCGGCGAGGGTCAGGAACCACAGCGCCATCACCGGGCCGAAGAACCGCCCGATGCCGCCGGTGCCGCGGTGCTGCACGGCGAACAGCGCGGTGAGCACGATCAGCGCGCCGGGCACGATCACGGCGTTGGGCACCGCGGCGGCCGCCTCGATGCCCTCGAAGGCGGAGAGCACGGAGATCGCCGGGGTGATCACCGAGTCGCCGAAGAACAGCGCCGCGCCGACCACGCCGAGCACCAGCGCGACGGACGCCTCGCGCGGACCGACCCCGCCGGGCCCGTGCAGCTTGCGCAGCACCAGCGCGGTGAGGGCGAGGATGCCGCCCTCGCCCTGGTTGTCCGCCCGCATGATCAGGCCGATGTAGGCGAAGGTCACGATGATCAGCAGGCACCACACGACCATCGAGATCACCCCGAGCACGTCGGCCTCGGTGGGGGCGACGGCGTGGTGGTGGAGGCTGAACACGGTCTGCAGCGCGTACAGCGGGCTCGTGCCGATGTCGCCGAAGACCACGCCGAGCGCGCCGAGCGAGGCCGCGGCGAGCGGGGTCCTGGAGCGGGGCATGCCGCGGTGGTCGAGATGGTGATGGCTGTGCGGGTGGTCGTGGGGCGCGGCGGGGGAGCGCGTCGCGGCGCCGGTCGGCGGGATCGCGGTCGACGGGGAGATCGGCCCGGCCGACGGGGAGCTGGGGCCGGCCGATGGGGTGTCCGGGCCGGCCGACGGCGAGGGCGGCGCGGCCGGTGGGGGAGGGGCCTGCGAGGCGGGCTCGTCGGCGGGAGGGGTTCGCTCGGGATCTGGGGTGAGGGGCTCGTCGGAGCGGGGCGAGCTCGAGGTGTCCTCGTGCACGGAGCGAAATGATGCCACCGCCGCGCCCCGATGCACCCTCCGGGAGCGTGCGGGTTCTGCTCCGTGCGTCACATCCCGCGCCAGATGACTCACACGAGCGCACCCGCGCCGCGATCCTCGACGCCGCCGCGAGCATGATCGTGGAGCACGGCAGCGGGGTGAGCCTCGCGGACATCGCTCGGCGGGCCGGGGTGTCCAAGGGGGCGCTGACCCATCACTTCCCGCACCGCCTCGAGCTCGAGAAGGCCCTCGTCCGCCGCTCCAACGAGCAGTTCTGGGCAGATGCGCACGCCCTCGTCGACCTCTCCGAGAACCGTCCCGGCAAGCTGCTGCGCGCCTACGTGCGCGCCCTGACCGCACCGGACTCGCGGGCGGCCGAGATCTTCTCCCCGTCCTCCCTGCTGACCGTCCTCGGCGACCGCCCGGGCATGGAGGAGCTGGTCGACGAGGACGCGGCGCGCTGGCGCGAAGCGCTCTCGGCCGACGGCTTCGACCCGGCCCAGGCCCTCGTGGTGCGCCTGGCCAGCGAGGGGCTCGCGATGAACATGGGCACGCCCTACGCGACCGCGCAGGAGCGCGAGCTCGCCCACGCCCGCCTGCTCGAGCTGGCCGAGCCGCGCTGATCGCGCTGGCCGGCCCGTCTACGATGGCCGCCATGACGTCACCGAGCCGACCCGTGCGCGGGGCGGCGGACGGGACGCCCGGCCCCGCCGCCTCGGCCGGTCGCGCCGCCCCGGTGGGACACGCCGCGATGCGCTCGGCCAACCTGAGCCTGCTGCTGCGCCACCTCCACGCCCGCGGCGGCCGCTCCCGTGCCACCCTCGCCCAGGAGACCGGGCTCTCCAAGGCCTCGGTGACCTCGCTGATCGGTGACCTCGCCGAGCGCGGGCTGGTCCAGGAGGGGCGGGTCGAACGGCGCGGCACCGTGGGCCGGCCCGGCACCGAGGTGCGCATCGACCCCGGTCACGTCGCCGGCATCGGCCTCGAGCTCAACGTCGACCATCTCGCGGTGACCCTGCAGGACCTCGGCGGCCAGGTGCGCTTCCGCTCCTCCGCCCCGACGCCCGTGGTGGACGGCCAGGACGGCCGCTCGCACCCGGTCGCTCCCGTCCTGGACCTCGTCGCGCAGCAGCTGCGCCAGACGCTCGAGGCCGCCGCAGCGCAGGGCCTCTGGGTCGCCGGGGCCACCATCTCCCCGCCCGGCCCCGTGGACTACGCGGGCGCGGGCGTCCGCTTCGCCTCGAACCTCGGCTGGTCCGGCGTCCCACTCGGCGAGGAGCTCGCGAGGCGCCTCGGTCCGGACATGCCGCCGCTCTCGATCGAGAACGACGCCAAGCTCTCCGCGCTCGCCGAGGCGCCGCGCCTGGCCCGGCAGGGGATCACCGACCTCGTCTATCTCACCGGCGAGATCGGCGTGGGCGCCGGCATCATCGCCGACGGACGGCTGATCCGCGGCTGGTCCGGGTTCTCCGGCGAGGTGGGGCACATCGGCCTGGACCCCGCCGGGGCGGCATGCCGCTGCGGGCGGCGCGGCTGCTGGGAGACCCTCGTCGGCTTCGACACCGTGCTGGCCGTGCTGGACCCCGACGATCCCGCGCGGTCGGGCCACCTGCCCCTGCAGGAGCGGCTCCGCCGGCTCCGGGGCCTGCTCGACGCCGGGGACGAGCGCCTCGTGCAGCGCTTCCGGACCCTGCCGGGCGATCTCGCGCGGGGGGCCGGGGTGCTCGTGGACGTGCTGAACCCGCAGGCCATCGTGCTGGGCGGCTTCTTCGGTGCTTTCGCCGACGTGCTCGTGCAGCCGGTGCAGGAGGCGCTGGACGCGCGGCTGCTCACCCCGGACGGACGGGTGGAGGTGAGCGCCTCCGCGCTCGGCCTCGACGCGGCGGCGATCGGCGGCGCCGACATGGCCCTCGAGCGCGTGCTCGCGGACCCGCTCCTCGCCCCGGTCCTCCCCACCGGCGCCTCCCGCTGATCACCCGTCGCGCGGGGTCCGGCAGCAGGTTTTGCTGCCCTGGCGACTCATCCGGGCTCCCACATGGGTCGTGGCGGTACAGAAGGCGGGCGGCCGACGTGCGGCCAAGCCGGTGCGCGCCCCGTCCGTCGGGCGGCCCGCCCGGCTCCCGCGGTTGACACGTGGGCCGCCCGGCCCTAGTTTGTTCACAACGTGAACGTTTGGGGCTTCGAGGAGGAACCACCATGATCAGCTTCGGCACCGGCGGCTGGCGGGCCATCATCGGCGACGAGTTCACCCGCGAGAACGTGCGCCTGCTCGCGCAGGGCCTCGCCGATCGGATGCACGCCGAGGGCGTCGTCGAGCGCGGGCTCGTGATCAGCTACGACCGCCGCTTCCTCTCCGACGTCGCCGCGTGGTGGGCGATCGAGGTGCTCGCCGGCAACGGCGTGCCCGTCCGCGTGATCACCCGTCCCGTGCCCACGCCGATGTGCATGTGGACCGTGCGGCAGACCGGTGCGGCCTACGGCATCGCCGTCACCGCCTCCCACAACCCCGCCCTCTACAACGGGCTGAAGATCTTCACCGAGGGCGGGCGCGACGCCGAGCTCGAGGTCACCGACGAGCTCGCCGCCCACACCGCGACCCTCGACCCCGCGGACGTCCGCTCGCTGGCCCCGTACGAGGTGCGCGACTCGGAGCTCGTCACCCGGCAGTCCTCGATCAACTGGTATCTCGACGCGATCATCGAGCAGCTCGACCTCGAGGTGATCCGTCACGCGCACCTGAAGATCGTGCTGGACCCGATGTTCGGCGTCTCCCAGACCTCCCTGCAGACGGTGCTGATCAGCGCCCGCTGCGAGGTCGAGGTCATCAACGCCCGGCACGATCCGCTGTTCGGCGGGCGCATGCCCTCCCCGGCGGAGGGGTCGATCTCCCCGCTGCGCCAGGCCGTGCTCGAGCGCGGCGCCGACCTCGGCATCGCCACCGACGGCGACGCGGACCGGCTCGGCATCATCGACGACACCGGCGCCTACATCAGCCCCGACCAGGTGCTGGTGCTGCTGTACGAGTACCTGCTCACCGGGAAGGGCTGGACCGGCCCTGTCGTGCGGAACATGTCCACCACCCACCTGCTGGACCGGGTCGCCGAGGCGCACGGCCAGGAGTGCCACGAGGTGCCCGTCGGCTTCAAGTGGATCAGCGCGAAGATGGCCGAGACCGATGCCGTGATCGGCGGGGAGTCCTCCGGCGGCCTCACCGTGCGCGGCCACATCCCCGGCAAGGACGGCATCCAGGCCGCCGGGCTGCTGGTGGAGATGGTCGCCCGCGCCGGCAAGCCGCTCTCGGAGATCTACGCGGACATCGCCCGGCGCTACGGCTCCCTCGTGATGGAGGAGGCCGCCTACGAGTACACGCCCGAGCGGCGCGAGGAGCTGCAGCGGAGGATCTTCGTAGAGCACGAGCTGCCCGCCTTCGACCGCGAGATCGAGCGGATCTCCTGGACCGACGGCGGCAAGGTGTACTTCGCGGACGGTTCCTGGCTCACGATCCGCTTCTCCGGCACCGAGCCCGTGATCCGCGTGTTCTCCGAGGCGCAGACCGCCGAGGAGGCCCAGCGGCTCTCCCGCACCGTCGCCGAGCACTACCGTCTGGGGGCATGACGATGATCGACACCGCAGTGGTCCTGGCCCGGGGACTCGGCTCCCGCATGCGCAAGGAGGGCGCCGGCGACCTCACCCCGGAGCAGGCCGCGGCCGCCGCCTCCGGCCACAAGGCCCTGATGCCCATCGGCCCCCACCGCCTGATCGACTACTCCCTCTCGGCCCTGGCCGACGCCGGCATCCGTCGCGCCGTGCTCGTGGTCGCCCCGGAGCACGAGGAATTCGCCCGCCACGCCCGGCAGCTCGCGCCGCGCCGGCTCGAGATCGGCTTCGCCGTCCAGGCCGAGCCGCAGGGCACGGCCGACGCCGTCGCCTCCGCGCGCGACGCCGTGGGCGAGCGGCCCTTCGTGATGGTCAACGGCGACAACCTCTACCCCCGCGACGGGATCGCGTCCCTGCTCGAGCAGGAGCGCACCACCCTGCTCGGCTTCGAGCGGACCGCGCTCGTGGAGCACTCCAACATCGCCGCCGACCGGGTCGCGGCCTTCGCGATCGTCGAGCACGAGGACGGCGCGCTGCGGCGGATCCTCGAGAAGCCGACGACCGAGCAGCTCGCCGCCGCCGGCCCCGACGCCCTGGTCAGCATGAACGCCTTCGTCTTCCAGCCGGAGATCTTCGAGGCCTGCGCCGCGATCGAGCCGTCCGAGCGCGGGGAGCTCGAGATCGTCGACGCCGTCCGCGCCCTGCCCGATGTGCGCGTGCTGCCCTTCGCGGGCGGGGTCCTGGACCTCTCGCGCCGCGACGACATCGACGAGGTCGAGCGCCGCCTGGCCGGCGTCGAGGTCGCCCTGTGAGCGGTGCGGCGCGCTGGACCATGCCCGGCCGCATCGAGGTGCTCGGCAAGCACACCGACTACGGCGGCGGCCGCGTGCTGGTCTGCGCCGTGGACCGCGGCGTCACCGTGCACGCCGAGCGGATCGACGGGCCGACGGGAACCCTCCGGGCGAGCACCGACGCCTACCCGGGCACGCTCCGCCTCGCCGCCGGCACCGCCCCGGACCTGCCGGCCGGGCACTGGGGCCGCTACGTCCACACCGTCATCGAGCGGCTGGGGGCGAACTTCGGTCCGCTGCCCGCCGCGCGGCTCACGATCACCTCGGACCTCCCGCCCGCCTCCGGCATGTCCAGCTCCTCCGCGCTGCTGACCGGCACCGCCCTCGCGCTCGCCGACCTCGCGGGCCTGCCCGCCACCGAGTCCTGGACCTCGCAGATCCCCGACCGGGTGGCGCTGGCCGGCTACGCCGCCTCGATCGAGAACGGGAGGACCTTCGGGGCCCTCGCCGGCCGGCCCGGCGTCGGCACCAGCGGCGGCTCGCTGGACCACACCGGCATGCTCGCAGGCCACGACGGCATGATCTCCTACGCCGAGTTCGACCCGATGCGGATCCTCGACCAGGTCGCCCTGCCGGAGGGCTGGTCCTTCGTCGTCGCCGTCTCCGGCGTGCTCGCCGAGAAGACCGGCGCCGCCCAGGCCTCCTACAACCGCGGCCCCGCCCTGCTCGGGCAGATCCTCGAGCGCTGGAACCGGGAGACCGGCCGGGCCGACGCCTCGCTGCAGGGGGCGCTGCGCTCCCTGGTGGGGGAGGACCTCGCCGCTCCGCTCGCCGAGGACGAGACCCGCTGGGAGCCGCTGCGCCGCCTCGCCGCCGAGGGCGCCGAGCGGGACCGGCTGGACCAGTTCCTGCTCGAGTCCGCGGTGCTCGTGCCCCGCGCCCATCGCGCCCTGCGCGGCGGCGACCTCGACGCCTTCGCGGCCGCGGTCGACGTCTCCCAGCGCCTCGCCGAGACGCACCTCGGGAACCAGGTCCCCGAGACGATCGCGCTGGCCCGGCACGCGACCGCGCTCGGGGCCCGGGCCGCCTCCTCCTTCGGCGCCGGCTTCGGCGGGAGCGTCTGGGCGCTGGTCCCCACGGCCGACGCCGACGCCTTCGCCGCGGACTGGATGGACCGCTACCGCGCCTCGGGCACCGCCCCGGAGGGTGCGTCGGCGCTGGTCACCCGCCCCGGCGCTCCCGGCAGGCGGGTCGATCCGGTCGCGGGCTGAACCGGGCTCGATGGCTCGGGCCGCCTGAGCCGGGCGCCCGACGGGGCGCCGACGCAGAGGCTGCCCGAACGATGAGTAGACTCCGTGGTCGTGGCTGTGCGCGGAGAGCTCCGAGGTGCAGGAGCGGGATGAGGATCCTGGTCCTGACCCATTACTACGCCCCCGAGTACGGGGCTCCCCAGCGCCGCTGGTCCGCGCTGGTCAGCCGCTTCATCGCGGCGGGTCATCGCGTCACGGTCGCCGCCCCCGTCCCGCACTATCCCTCCGGTCGCCCGACGGTCGAGCAGCGGCGTGACCACCGGGTCGGCGGAGCGGAGCACGGCGCGCACGGAGAGACCGTGCTGCGTACCGCCTACCTGCCGCATCGCGGCGACATCGGGACCCGCACCGCGGACCACCTGGTCGCCGCCCTCGATGCCCTGTGCCGTCTGCGTCGACGCTTCGGCCGCCCGGAGGACCGGCCGGAGGTCATCGTCGCGACCGCCCTGCGTAGCAGCGTCGTGGCGCTCGGCAAGCGGGTAGTGCACCGTCAGGTCACCGACTGGCAGACCGAGGCGTATGCCGTGGTCACCACCACCTCCCGCTTCGCGACCGGCCGCCATGTCACCGCGCTTCTGGAGGGGGAGGCCGCGGACATCGTCCGCGATTCCGGGGCCGGGGACGTCCTGCCGCCCGAGGACGTGGCGGCGTTGGTGGAGCTGTGGCGCGGACTAGCCGCGGACCGCTCCCGCACCGCGGTGCGGGCGAGCGGGCGGGACTGGGTGAGCGAGCACGCCGATGACGACGAGCTCGCACGCACCTATCTGGAGATCCTGCGCGAGGTCGTCGCGGACTGATGCGGCCCGATCAGCCCGCTCGCCGCGCCGCCGCGTAGGCGGGACGCACGACCTCCTCGCGCAGCGCCTCGCGCTGAGCGGCCGGGGCGAAACCGCTGTCGAGCGCGGTGAGCGCGACCTGCTCGAGCTCGTCGACGCCCCAGTCCAGCGCCTCCGCGACCAGCGCCGTCTCACGGGTGGTGCCGGTGCGGCTCATCAGCCGGTTGTCGCTGCTGAGCGCGAGCGCGAAGCCAGCCGCGTGGAGGCGGCCGACGGGATGCTCCGCGATCGTCCGGGCGATCCCGGTCTGCAGGTTCGAGCTGGGGCACACCTCCAGGCAGATCCGCTCCCGGTGGACGCGCTCGGCGAGCGGGCCGAGGGCGTCGCCGTCGTCGGCATCGAGGTCCTCGACCAGGCGCACCCCGTGGCCGAGCCGCTCGGCGCCGGTCTCCAGCGCGTCGGCGATCGAGGCGGGGCCGTCGCCCTCCCCGGCGTGGAGGGTGACGCGCAGCCCCTCGGCCCGGGCACGGGCGAACTGCGCACCGAAGCGGGAGGCGGGGAAGCCGGCCTCGGGGCCGGCGAGGTCCAGCCCCACCACTCCTGCGGAGCCGACGGGCGCCCCGGGGCGCGGGCCGTCGGCTCGCCGCGCGAGCGCGATCTCCACCAGGTCGCCGCCCGGCTCGAGATGGCGCAGGTAGCACAGCAGCTGGCCGACCATGATCCGGCCGCCGCGGGCCTCGACCGCCGCGACGCCCTCGTCGAGCCCGTCCTGCACGGCCTGGACCGCCTCGTCGAGGCTCATCCCGCCGGCCGTGTGCTGGTGCGGTGCCCAGCGGGTCTCCGCGTACACGACCCCGTCGGCCGCCATGTCCTCCACGAACTCGCGCGCGATCCGGCGCAGGTGCGCGGCGGACTGCATGAGCGCGACGGTGCGCTCGAAGGTCGAGAGGTACTCGGGCAGCGAGCCGGAGTCCGCGGCGTCGTGGAACCAGTCGGCGACCTGCTGCTCGGTGACCTGCTGGGCGTCCGCGCCCGGCGGGTCGATCCCCAGCTCCCGGCACAGGTCGATCACGGTCGCGGGGCGCAGCCCGCCGTCGAGGTGGTCGTGCAGGACGACCTTGGGCAGGGAGCGGACGAGGTCTCGGGGCAGCGGCATCCCCGCAGGATACGCGGCGCGAGGAGCGGGCCGGCCGGGCGCTGTGGCGGCCCGGCCGGCCCTTCCCGTCGACCCCGGCGGATCCCCATCCAGAGGCCGGGTCGACGCACCGGTGCGGCCTCGCCCGTCAGGAGGCGGCGCCCTTGCGGTAGCCGCTCGCCACCAGATGATCGGCGAGGCCCTCGACGTCCGTGATCGTGGCGGCGGCGCGGCGCAGATCGCCGACCAGCGCCTCTGCCGCCGGGGTGCGGACCGGCGGCGCGAGCGCGGCCTCGAGCGCGCGGTCCAGCGCTTCGCGGGCCGCGGGGTCCGCCTCGCCCGGCAGGCCGCTCTCCCGAGCGAAGACCTCCCAGGCCCTCTCGCGCATCTGGTCGGTCAGGCGGGTGCCCGCCTGTGAGGTGCGGCGGACCAGGGCGGAGAGGGTCCCGCCCTCGACCTCGAAGCCGCGGTCCACGACGGACCGCACCACATGGGTGGGGAAGGGGCCGACGGTCACCTCCTCGGGGCCGCTGGTGCACGTGATCCACGTCGACTCGTCGCGGATGTAGATCGTCAGGGCGTCCCCGTCGACATCCGTCAGCTCGATGTTGCTCATGACTCTCCTCAGGTTCAGGGCCGGGCCGCCCCCGGTGGGCGCCCTGGCCGTTCCACGCGCCGGAACGTGCTTCGTGACGCGCGTCGCCGGATTCATGACCCACTGGTGACTTTTCGCGCAAATGGGACATCCTGGGGCAAGTCGCCCGTGGTCCTCCTGAGGGCCGTCGGCGACGTCACCGGTGGAGCCGAACGTCGCGGCTCCGAGAAGGGAATGGCCGAATGCTGACGGAGTCGGAGTCGGAGTCGGAGCCGGGTCCTCGCCGCCGCGGCGGCGCCTCCGAGGCGCTCTCCGAGGACGCCCTGCTCGACGCCGTGCGCGCAGGCGACACGGGCGCCTATGCGGAGCTGTACCACCGCCATCATCACGAGGCGCTGCGCCTGGCGCGGAGCCTCCCCGGTCACCACGACCCCGACGACGTCGCGCAGGAGGCGTTCTTGAAGATCCTCAAGTCGATCCTGCGAGGAGCGGGCCCGCGCCGCGGCTTCGCGCCCTATCTCATGCGGGTGGTGCGCAACGAGGCCGTGGACCGCGGCCGCCGCGCCCACGAGGACGCGGTCGAGGACCTCGAGCGCGCCGCGCCGGGCCGCCTCGTCTCCTCCGACGGCGTGGACGAGCTGTTGAACCGCCAGCTGGTCCGCACCGCCTTCGCCCGCCTGCCCGAGACGTGGCAGCGGATCCTGTGGCTGACCGAGGTCGAGGGGGAGACGCCCCGGGCTCTCGCCCCGCAGCTGGGCCGCAGCCCGAACGCCATCTCGCAGCTCTCCCGCCGGGCGCGCGAGGGGCTGCGTGCCGCCTGGCTCGAGGCCCATCTCGACACCGCCCGTGCGTCCCCGCTCTGCCGCAGCACCGCCCGGGGTCTCGACGACCTCGAGCGCGGCCGCCTCACGCCCGTCCGGGCCGCGGGCGTCGAGCGGCATCTCGCGGCCTGCCCGCGCTGCGCCGCCGCGCGCGAGGAGCTGCGCGGCCTCGCCGTGCAGATGCGCTCGGTGCTGCTGCCGGTGGTGCTCGGCTCGCCGCTGCTGCTCGAGCACCTCACCTCCGACGTGGCCGCCGTCGGCCCCGCGGCCGACGGGGCTCCCGCACCGCGCACCGCGCTGCGCGCCCTCGAGCCGGTCGGGGCCGGGGGCGGCGGTCCCGGCGCTCTCCGGTCCGCGGTCTCCGCCCACGCCGGGGCGCTCGCGACCGCCGGGGCCATCGCCGCCGGGGTCGTCGGCGGCATGGTGCTGCTGGACCCCTCGAGCGTGAGCGGCCCGGTGCTGGGCACCGCGGCGACCTGGACCGACGAGGACGAGCCCGAGGAGGGCGAGGGGACCGCGGCCGGCCGGGCGCAGGACGACGCTGCGACGACCGGATCCCCGTCCAGCTCGGGCGGCACGGGGACGGCAGGGGCGACGCCCGCCACATCCGACGGCACCACGGCCCCGGTGCAGGTCCCCGCGGTCGACGAGGACCAGGCAGGCACCACGACGACCGCGAGCGGCACCGCCGACGAGGGCCCCGCCCTGCCCGACTCGCCGACCGGTCTCGCGCCGATCGGGGCGGGCCAGGAGACCGGCGCCCCGTCCGCGACGCAGGCCCCGGGAGGCGGCGCGACCGAGGAGGGCGCGGCGCCCGGATCTCCCACCGCTCCCGGCGGCGCCGAGGACGGCGCGACCGGCGGGACGACGCCCGAAGGCACCCCGACGGGCACCCCGGCGACGGACGGACCCTCGACGGGCACGCCCTCGGACGGTGACCCCTCGGACGGCGAGACCCCGGCGGACGGCTCCCCGTCGGGCGGCGGCACGTCGGACGACCCGGAGAAGGATCCGGCGACCCGCCCCACCCCGCCGGATCGCCTCGCGCAGGTCCCGCTGCCCGGCCTGCCCCGGCCCACCCTCCCGCCCGGGGACACGGACCCCGAGATCGTGGTCGGCGAGGGCGCCGCCGGAGGGCCCGGCGGCGGCACCTCGACGGAGGGCACTCCCGTCCAGGACGGCTCCGGGGGCAGCAGCGGGCAGATCATCATCAGGCCGATGCCGCCGCAGTCGGGGCCCAGGCCCGGGCCCATGCTGCCCCCTGGGTCATCAGGGCCGGGGCTGCTGATCCCGCTCCCGAGCAAGCCGCCCAGCGACTCCCCGCCGCCCAGCGACGGCGGCGGGGAGACGGGCGGCGGTGAGGCGCGCGTGGAGGGCTGACCCGCATCCGGCCCCGTCGGTCGGGCCGTGCGCAGGCCCGGCCCGGGAACGTGCGCTGGCTCCGGACCGGCCCGTGCGCAGGACCGGTCCGGGCGCGCGGCAGCCCTCAGCCCGCGAGGCGGACGGTGAACTCCGGCTCGGTGACCTCGCGGACCTCGTCCTCGGTGACGCCGGGGGCGAGCTGGGTGAGGACGAGTCCGTCGGCGGTGACGTCGAGGACGGCGAGCTCGGTGATGATGCGGTTGACGACGCCCACGCCGGTCAGCGGGAGCGTGCATTCGTGGACGATCTTGGCGGTGCCGTCCTTGGCGGCGTGCTGCATCATCACGATGACGCGGCGGGCGCCGGCGACGAGGTCCATCGCGCCGCCCATGCCCTTGACGAGCTTGCCGGGGATCTGCCAGTTGGCGATGTCGCCGGTGGCGGTGACCTGCATGGCGCCGAGGATCGCGGTGGCCATCTTCCCGCCGCGGATCATGCCGAAGCTGGTGGCGGAGTCGAAGATCGCGGCGCCGGGGCGGAGGGTGATGGTCTGCTTGCCGGCGTTGATGAGGTCGGGGTCCTCCTCGCCCTCGTAGGGGAAGGGGCCCATGCCCATCACGCCGTTCTCGGACTGGAGGGTGATGTCCACGCCGCCCGGGAGGTTGTTGGCGACCAGGGTGGGCATGCCGATGCCGAGGTTGACGTAGTCGCCGTCGCGCAGCTCGGCCGCGGCGATCGCGGCCATCTCGTCACGGGTCCAGGCCATGTCAGGCCACCTCCTGCTTCTGGTCGGCCGCGTCGGGGCGGGGGCGGGTGGTGCGCTGCTCAATGTCCTTGGCGGCGGTGGAGCGCATCAGGTGGTGCACGAACACGCCGGGGGTGTGGATGTCGTCGGGGCCGATCTCGCCGGGGTCGACGAGGTGCTCGGCCTCGGCGAAGGTGGTGCGCCCGCACATCGCGGCCAGGGGGTTGAAGTTCCGGGCGGTGAGGCGGTAGCGGAGGTTGCCGTAGGTGTCGGCGGTGTGGGCGTGGACGAGGGCGATGTCGGCGTCGATGGCGCGTTCGAGGACGTAGTGGCGGCCGTCGAACTCGGCGACGGGCTTGCCCTCGGCGATCGGGGTGCCGTAGCCGGTGGCGGTGTAGAAGGCGGGGATGCCGGAGCCGCCGGCGCGCATCCGCTCGGCGAGGGTGCCCTGGGGGACGAACTCCACGTCGAGCTTCCCGTCGATGTACTGCTGCATGAAGTACTTGTTCTCGCCGACGTAGCTGGAGAGGACCTTGTCGATCTGGCCGTTCTCCAGCAGGATCCCCAGTCCCTTGCCGTCCACGCCGAGGTTGTTCGAGGCGACGGTGAGACCGCCGACCCCGCTGTCGCGCACGATCTCGATGAGATCGCTGGGGATGCCGCACAGGCCGAATCCCCCGACCGCGATCGTCATCCCGTCGCGCAGCGTCTCGCCGAGCACGGCGGCGATGTCGTCCGAGACCTTGGACATCGATGTCCCTCCTGTCAGTCGGTGCGCCCGGTGCCGGGGTCGGCGACGGTGCCGACGGCGGGGCGGATCTGCCCCGAGCCTATGCGTCGGCGGGGCGGTGTCGCGGGGATCGCGCCGACGTCAACCGTCCCGATCGGGCCAGGGAGCCGGTGACGCGTCCGGTGCCTCCTCGTGGTCGTGCCCGGGCGCCGCCTCCCGCACCCCGGGGATCGGGGTCGTGCCGGAGAACTCGGACGCGAGGGCGTCGACGCCGTGTTGAGGATGCGCTCGGTCGAGCAGCTGCTGCCGCCGCTCCCGGGTCGCGTCGGGGTCCAGGCCCAGGACCCGGGCGCGATCGGAGGCGAGGCCAGGGTCGCCTTCGCCGTCGCGGTTGAACGACCACATCAGCATCGGGTCGCCCAGGGGGAGCGGATGCCCGCCTCCCGTGTCATGCCGTCCCGTGTGCCAGGTGTGCCAGGTCTTCCCGTACGAGTTCACCAGCTCGGCCATGAGCTGCTGCTCCGCGAACGCCGGCAGGCCCGGAGCGATGAGCTGACCGGAGAGGATCTCGTAGTTGTGCGGGTGCCAGTACCCGCGCTCCTCCTCGGGGAGGCTCCCGAACAAGGACTCGGAGACGATGTACTCGATGCCGATCAGATTCGCCTCGGAGGTGTTGCCGTCGAAGAGGACGCACTGGATGAGGTCGTCGTCGACGACCTTGCAGTAGTGATGGGCCTCCATCTGCATGTCCGGCGAGTCCTTCGCAGGATGGAAGCCGACGAGGTAGGCGTCGAACCCGCGCAGCGGGGCGGCGGACTGGAGGGCTCTGGCGCCGAGCTGGAGCGCGGCGAACTTCGGGCCCTTGGCGGTCCCCGGGGGACGCAGCGGTGGGGGCCGTTGCGGGATGCCGATGCCCATGGGTCCTCCTCTCCTCAGCGGTTCGGCTCGCCCTCGGCCTGGGAGGGGCGGCGGGAGCTCGGATCGTCGGGCTCGGTGCCGGACTGGGCGGCGTCGGCTTCCTCGTCGGCGCCGCTCGAGGGCTTCTCCTCCTCCTGCGCCTCGCCCTCCGCCTGGGAGGGGCGGGCCGGGTTCGGGTCGATGTGCTCGTGCTGGTTCTCGGTCATCGTGCTGACTCCTGTCGGTGTCGGTGTCGGTGTCGGTGTCGGTGTCGGTGTCGGGTGGTCGTGTCGGGCAGGGGTGGGGCGTTGTGGACGCGCGAGATCTGGTACAGGCCCAGCAGCATCGCCCCGAGCGGTGCCCGCTGTTCCTCAGCGCGTCGACATCGGTGGTGAGGCAGAGGGGGCGGTAGGGAACCGGTCGGCCCGACCTTCGGCGGGTCTCTCGGAGTCGTGCGCTCTCTCGCACGCTACGCATGCACTCGGTCGCTGAGAAGGACACGGACCGATCGGATCGTGACCGGGTCGGACCGGACCAGGGAGGACCGGCGTGGATGGCGAGTGGACGCAGCCGGTCATCGACCCCGCGAGTCGCGAGCTTCCGTGCAGGTGATCGTGGAGAACGGGCTGCGTCCGGGCGGATATGCAGTAATCTGCCACCACGGCGTCATGACATCGATCGCGGTCGGCGCCTGCAGCCAGGTCGTCGGCTGCCGCCTCGGCCCCGCGGGACCACAGATGAGGAGAACGATGTCTGCACAAGGATCCACGGTCGACAGTCCGGAGGCCCCGCAGCCGATCGCGAAAGGGTCGGGCGCCACGACGTCGGCGAGACCGGCCGGTGAGGAATCCCCCGAGATCCGCACCGGTGCTCGAGGACGCCGCGAGGAGATCATCGACGGTGCGGCGGAGATGTTCGCGGACCACGGCTATCACGGCTCCAGCCTGCGCGAGATCTCGAAGCACATCGGTATCTCCCACTCCGGGATGCTGCACCATTTCGACTGCAAGACCGCGTTGCTGGACGGCGTGATCGACCGGCTCGAGGAGCACGCCCAGAGCGCACTCGACCGCGCTCCGGAGCTGCGCGCGAGCCGGCGTGCGCTGCTGCAGGGGCTGGTCGAGCTCTGGCACCCCGCTGCTCTTCCCATTCGTCTGCTCGCCACGCTGGATGCGGAATCCGTCAGCGAGGACCACCCCGGTCGCTACCGGATGGCCAGGCTGCGGAAGGTGCACGAGCACATCCTGGAGGACTGCTTCACGAGCTTCGCCGAGCAGGGGCTCCTGCGTGCCGGAACGGATCCGGCTTTCGCCGGCCGCGCCCTGTTCGCCCAGGTGCTCAACCTCGCCGTCCGTGAGAAGACCGTGCAGCCGCTGCAGCACCGCTCCCACGACGATGCGCCGCTGAAGGACCTCGCCATGCAGGTGGACATCTTCTTCCTCGAGGAGCAGCTCTCGGTCGATTGACGGCGGTGTGCTCCTCGGCTGCCCTGCCCTCGCGGACGTGACTCAGCGGTCGTCCCGATAGCGGTCGGAGAGGGCGCTCTCGTCGGCGCCCAGAGCATCGAGGGCGGAGCCCAGCCCCGGCGGCATGTCGAGGCGCACCACCTGGTTCACCGCACCGAACCGGCCGAGGCGCAGCAGAACGTTGCCCGCCGTCCGATCCACCTCGACAGCGAGGAGCTCGCCGGTGGCGTCCTGACCCACCAGGATCTCTCCCTCGTCGACCGAGCAGGGTTCGCCGGCACGCAGCTCGAGTTCATGCCTGCCGCATATCTCGTACTCGAAGCTACCGGCGGAGTACCACGTCTGCGGTGGTGCCGTGCATCGACGGACCTCGCATATGCGCGGGAAGATCTCGGAGTTCTGATGTTTGTGAAGTGTCATGAAGGCTTCCACTCTCCCCGGTCCAGAGGTCCGCGGACGTTCGGAAGGGTGCGCCTGCCTTCCGGCACAGGACGATGAGCGCCTGCGGTCAGCCCTTGTCGCGGTGCGGCAGGCCTCCCTGCTCCTCGAGCCTGAGCGAGATGCCGATGGCGAAGAAGGTCGGTGCCCACTCGTCGACGAACAGGCCCCACCGGTCGGCCTGTGCGCGGGAGGCCTCGGCCTTCATCGCCGACATCCCCCATGCGGACGAGGGAGAGGCCGAGGGAGACGAGGCCGGTGGCGTACATGTGGTTCGCCATCACGCCCACCTCCTCGAGGAGGCGATGTTCGGATTCTGGGTTAGTGCATACCACCCTGGCACGCTCGGGTCCCGACCAGAAGGGGCCGGACCGATCGTATGGATATCGAACGTGCGGTCGACCATGACGTGGTGCCCGGTCCGGAACCGCATGCCGTCCGCGTCCCTCGGGCACCCGCAGGAGCCGTCCTACGCGCGGAAGTGGTTCTCGAGGTAGTCCGGGTCCAGGGACGAGAGGAGCTCGACGGCGAGATCGCGGAGCTTGACGTTGCGGTGGTTGGAGGCGTCCTTGAGGATGCGCATCGCCTCGGCGTGGGTGCAGCGGTTCTGGCCCATGATGATCCCCGCCGCGAGGCTGATCGCCGTGTGGGAGCTCATCGCGGCGTGCAGGTCGTGCTCGGCCTCGCGATGAGAGGCCAGGCGGATGGCGAGACGCAGGGCGCCCGAGGCCCGGTCGACCTCCTGCTGGATGCTCGCGATCACGTCCGCCTCGAAATGGTGGGGCGCGGGGGAGTAGACGTTCAGGCCGGCCCAGGCATCGTCGTCCACCTCGAAAGGGACGCCGAGGATGGAGCGCACGCCCTGTTCCGCGGCCGCGGGGAGATAGTCCGGCCACCGCGTGTCCTCGCGCACGTCGCCCACTCTGATCACGGTGTCCTCCCGGATCGCCGTCATGCAGGGCCCGTCGGTGAAGCTGTTCTGCAGCTCGTCGAGGGCTTGCGCCTCGAGCCCGGAGGCCGCGGCGGTGCTCGCCTTCCTCTTCCGCAGCAGAGTCACCGCGCACCACGCCGGGGCGTCGCCATCTGAGATCTCCCGAGCGAGCATCGCGGTGAAGTCCTCGAGGAACGCGGAGATGTCGTCGCTGTGCAGGAGAAGATCCTGGAGCTCCTGTCGATCCATCGCGACTACATCATCGGTCATCTCGGCTCCGTTCTTGCCGTGCGGGTGATCGGTCGTGGCCCGGGACGACCGACGGTCTTGACATCAACGGTACAGTCGCGCGAGGCAGACCCGCCCGGGGCGGCGCTGCAGGGGGAGCGAGAGGGTGCGCGAGCGGCCTGAGCGGGTTCGCCCGAGTGGCCAGCGCTCGCCGGACGATTCCTCTCTGCGGACAGTTCTCTCGGGGTGACCCGCACCGGATCGTGCACCACCGGCGCGCAGGACGCGCAGCGTCGAGCTGACCGCCGCGTGACGACGTCGCCAGATCCTGACTGTCGGCCTCTTCTACGCCCACTACGGGATCGGCTGAGTCCTCCGGGGCCCTGAGCACGCTGTGTCGGGAATCGGGCGAGGCGTTGCGGGATCGTCCGACCGATGTTCGCCGCGATTCATCCCGAGTCCATCTGCGGCGGTGACGGTGAGGGAGCACCCCTGCCCCCCGACCGGGAGTCCCCATGTCCAGCGCGCCCACCGCCGCCCCCCTCAGCCGTCGCCGCCTGCTCCAGCTCAGCGGCGCCTCCGCCGCCATGCTCGCGCTCGGCATCGACGCCCCCTCCGTCGAGGCCGCGCCGCCGCCGGGGACCGAGGGGATGTTCTCCCTCGGCGTCGCCTCCGGCGCCCCGCGACCCGACGGGGCCGTGCTGTGGACCCGTCTGGCCCCCGAGCCGCTGGCCGAGGACGGCCACGGCGGGATGCCGCTGAAGGAGGTGACGGTGCGCTGGGAGGTCGCGACCGACGAGGACTTCCGCGGCATCGTCGCCCATGGCAGGGCGCTCGCCCAGCCCGGCCTCGCCCACTCCGTGCACCCGCGCGTCGAGGGGCTCGAGCCCGGCACCGAGCACTTCTACCGCTTCCGGGCGGGTCGCGAGCTCAGCCCCGTCGGCCGCTTCCGCACCCTGCCCGGTGCGGGCGAGACCCCGGAGTCGTTCTCCTTCGGGCTCGTCTCCTGCCAGGCCTGGTACCACGGCCACTTCACCGCCCACCGCCACCTCGCGGCGGAGGAGGACCTCGATCTGGTCGTCTTCGTCGGCGACTACATCTACGAGTACGGCATCACGGAGACGAACCTGTGGCGCCAGGGAGCCGAGGTGGGCGAGGCGCACCGGGTCGAGATCGAGACGCTCGAGCAGTACCGCCTGCGCTACGCCCTGTTCAAGTCCGATCCGCACCTGCAGGCCGTCCACGCCCGCGCCGCGGCGGTCGCCGTCTGGGACGACCACGAGGTGCAGAACAACTACACCGGCCCCCTCTCCGACACCGGCATCGGCGAGGAGGACTTCGCCCACCGGATCGCGGTCGCCTATCGCGCGTTCTACGAGAACATGCCGCTGGACGTCGCCGCGCTGCCCGAGGGCCCGGACACCGACATCACCGCCGGCTTCGACGTCGGCACGCTCGCCCGCTTCTCCCTTCTGGACTCCCGCCAGTTCCGCGACGCGGAGCCGGCCGATGCCGCCGAGCAGCAGCGCGAGGACCGCACCATCCTCGGCACCGCGCAGGAGGAGTGGGTCGGCGAACGGCTCGCGAGCTCCGAGGCGACCTGGAACCTGCTCGCCAACGGGGTGGTGCTGGTCCCGATCACCGAGGACCGCACCGACATGTGGGACGGCTACCCGGCGGCCCGTCGGCGTCTGCTCGCCCAGATGGCCCAGGCGCAGAACCCGGTGATGCTCACCGGCGACATCCACAAGCACGTCGCCGCCGAGATCCCCGCCGACCCCGACGACCCGGGCGAGGAGCGGCTGGGCGTGGAGCTGGTGTGCACCTCGGTCGCCTCCGACGGCGACGGCGCGAAGACCGACAGCGCCACCGAGGACTGGATCCAGCACGACTACGTGCAGCTCTACGACGGCCGACGCGGCTACGTCCACGTGCGCCTCACCCCCGAGGAGATGGTCTCCAGCTTCCACGTCGTGGAGTGGATCGAGTCCGACGACACCGCCCCGAAGCAGCTCACCGCCCGCTTCACCACCCCCGCGGGCGAGCCCCGCCTCATCCCGGCCTGAGCCGGACGAAGGAGCACCGCCATGAGCCCGCGCCCCGCCGTCGTCACCGGCCTCGCCGCCGAGCCCGCCCTCGTCGCGATCTCCCTGTCCTGGGACTCGCTCGGCTTCGACCCGCTGATCGACCACTACCGCGTCTACGGCCTCGCCGGCGAGACGGCCCCCGACACGGCCGACGAGTCCGCGCTGCTGGCCAAGACCGTCTATCCCCGCTTCCGGCACACCGGCCTCGACGTGGCCGGCGAGACCTGGACCTACGCGGTCCTCGCCGTCACCGACGCGGGGGAGCGGGGCGAGGCCTCCTCCCCGGTCACCGCCGACTCCGAGCCCTCGGTCACCGCGACCGGGACGCCGGTCGCGACCATCGGCGACTTCGACGGCCGCACCCTCGAGCACCTCCTCGCCCCCGCCTCCTACGCGCAGATCCCCGAGCGGTTCCCCGATGCGCTGATCGAGTACACGGACGGCACCGACGCACCGGGCGAGGCCTGGCCCTACCTGCTGCCCGGGCCGGGCGACGCCTGGGCGGGGAGCACGGCCTACCGCGCCCGCTGGACCGTGACGCTCGAGGGCGCGCCGAGCGAGGACCACGACCTGGCCCTCTGGCTCGTGGACACCACCCGCCTCGGAGGCCTGCTGCGCATCGCGGCGAACGGCGAGCACATCACCGCTCTCGAGCTGCCGATCGGCGCGACCCGCGGCTCCCGCGAGGGGGACGCGACCGTGCCCGGCACCCCGCTGCGCCGCGCCCTGCTCGAGCTGCCCGTCCCGGCCGCCGTGCTCCAGGCGGGACAGAACGTGATCGAGCTCGAGCTCGCCGAGGGCGGCTGGGTGGCCTGGGATGCGCTGGGGCTGTTCGCACGAGCGTGAAGCCGGGCCTGGCCGGTCGTCGCCCGCGGCGGCGCGGCCGGGCGCCGCATCCGCTCACCGCAGCATGATCAGCTGGCGCAGCCAGGGCACGTGCCCGCCCAGCAGAGCGACCGTCCCGTCGGCGAGCACGGCGAGGCCGGCCAGGGCGAGCACGGCCGCCAGCACCGCCTGCAGCATGCGCCGGCGCGGCGAGAAGACCTCGAGCACCCGCGCCACGACCTCCTCGTGGCGGCCGACGGCGGCGGCGACGATCACCGTCGCCAGCGGCAGCTGGTAGACGAGGTTCCACACCACCAGCAGCGCGATCCGCAGCGTGAGGTGCTGCTCCTGGGACGCCATCCCCACGGCGATCGTGAACGACGGATCGGCCAGCGCGGTCCCGGCGAAGGCCACCCCGCCCAGGACCAGCGGGACGGTGGCCAGGCGCTTCGGCGCGGCCCTCTCCTCGAGCGGCCCGTGCGGTCCGGGCGGCTGCGACGCGGCGCGGAACTGGTGCACGCCGAACCCGATCAGCGCCAGGCCCACGACCGCCTCGACTGCGCCGATCGCGTCGTTCGACTCCAGCACGGGATGCAGCCAGCGTCCCAGCAGGGTCAGCAGCGGGTGCAGCACCAGCGTCGCCGCCACCACGACCGCGACGTAGCCGGCGGAGAAGGCCAGCAGGTGCCGCATCGTGCCGCCGCGCAGCAGCATCCCCATCGCGAGCACCCCGCCGAGCACGTCCATCGTCACCACGGCGAGGCCGAGGAAGGCGAGGAGGCCGGCGAAGGTCATGGAGGCCAGCGTATGACGTGCCGGGGACCGGAACGACCGGGCGACCTGCACGGACCGGGTGTGGGCAGCCCCCCGGGCGATGCATCGGCGGACGTCCCCACAGGGTCTCCCCGGAGGCGTCGGACCTCCGTCCTCGGGGGCGCCCGCACGGCGTCCGAGAGGGCGCCGGCACCCGTCGTCCGCGCCGCCTGCCGTGTCGGCCACATCCCGCGGAACGGACGAAGGATTCCGCCCCTCGCCTGCCAGAATGGGCACATGCGCGGAATCATCCTGGCGGGCGGCACGGGCTCCCGGCTGCACCCGCTCACCCTCGGCGTCTCCAAGCAGCTGATGCCCGTCTACGACAAGCCGATGATCTTCTACCCGCTGAGCACCCTGATGCTCGCGGGGATCCGGGAGATCCTGATCATCACCACCCCCGAGGACCAGGCCGCCTTCCAGCGCGTCCTCGGCGACGGCTCCCGCTTCGGGATCGAGCTCGAGTACACCGTCCAGCCTTCCCCGGACGGCCTCGCCCAGGCGTTCGTGCTGGGGGAGGAGTTCCTGGACGGGCAGCGCTGCGCGCTGATCCTCGGCGACAACCTCTTCTACGGCCAGGGCATGGGCACCCAGCTGCGCCGCTACGCGGAGGTCGACGGTGCCGCGGTGTTCGGCTACTGGGTCAGCGACCCGCGCTCCTACGGCGTGGTGGAGATGGGCGAGGACGGCCGCGCGCTCTCCCTCGAGGAGAAGCCCGCCGTGCCCCGCTCGAACCTCGCCGTGCCGGGCCTGTACTTCTACGACCACACCGTGGTCGAGCGGGCGAAGGCGCTGCGGCCCTCGGCCCGCGGCGAGCTGGAGATCACCGACCTGAACCGCGGATACCTCGAGGACGGGCAACTGCAGGTCGAGGTGCTCACCCGCGGCACCGCCTGGCTCGACACCGGCACCTTCGACGACCTCGCCGCGGCCGGCGAGTTCATCGCCACCGTCCAGAAGCGGCAGGGCCTGTCCATCGGCTCCCCCGAGGAGGTCGCCTGGCGGATGGGCCACCTCTCCGACGAGGAGCTGCGCGAGCGGGCGCAGCCCCTGGTCAAGTCCGGCTACGGCCGCTACCTGCTCGACGTCCTCGACCGCGAGACGACCCCCGGAGGTTCCTTATGACGGGGGAGACGCTCGTGACCTCGAGAGAGGCTCTCCGAGCCAGACGCAGAGCAAAGCCCCGGCGACGTGCGCTGAGCGCAGAGGTCGTACCGGGGCATCTGCGTCCACTATAGGGGGTATCGGGTCCGATGGCGAGAGTGAGGGGATGAGCACGTGACCGACACGATGGCCGCTGCGGTCAGAGACGGGATCACCGACGTCAGGTTGGCGACGTATCTCCAGGAGGTCGACGGCGATCTCGAACGGGCCTTGGAGCTGTACGACTGGAACGGCCGTATGGCGGCGGAGTGCTTCGTCGCCATCGGCCATCTGGAAGTGCTCATGAGGAACGCGATCGATCACGCGCTCCGGACTCTGGCTCACGAGGATACCCGGCGTGTTCCGTGGTACCTGCAGCGCGGGGTGAAGCTCGAGAGCAGCGTGCGCAACGAGATCGAGAACGTGAGGGACCGGCTCGTCGGCCTGGATCGCTCCGACTCACGGGACAACCTGATCGCCAATCTCAGCTTCGGGACGTGGACACAGCTCCTCGGCGCGAAGCATGACGAACTGTGGAACCGGGGTCTGCGCACGGCCTTCCCGAATGCCATGAATCGCAAACAGGTCCATGAGCTGGCGGAGGCGATCCGGAGGACTCGCAACAAGGTCGCGCACCACAACTACCTGCGCACGATGGACGTTCCGCACGCCATGGACCAGGTGTTCCAGCTCGCCGAGCTGATCTCGCCGGAGTATGCGCGGTGGATGAAGTCCCGTTCGTCATGGCAGGAGACGTTCTCCGCCTGTCCCAGGATCGAGGTCGACACCGTCGTCGTCGCGGCGAATGTCGCGTGGGATGTTTACGAGCATTGCGGGATCTACGTCTGTCGTGTCGGACGGTATTTCCGAGACGTCGAACAACTCGCGTTCTACGAGAGCCAGTCGATCCGACGGCAGTTCCCCAGGATCATCCACAGGTTCGACGAGGTGGAATGGAGTACGGCGGAGGCGGAACGACGCAAGGGATCCGCCGACGTCCTGGACCAGAAGCTCGGGCGCGCCATGCAGAAGGCATTGAGCGACGAAGGCACGGATCTCGCACAGGGATGGGGTTCGGACGTCTACCAGGTCTTCCTGCTCACCCCATCACGGCCTAGGCAGCACGGTGACGACGGACACCGGGTGAGGTCGACCGACATCCCGCATCTCAGGACGGGGCGAGGGTCCGCATTCACCCAAGGCCAGCGGTATGTCTCTCTGCATCGACTGCTGGGTGCGTCGTCGACCGATGATGTCGTGGTGAGCCGAACGGATATGGACGGTGCCTGAAAGGCCTCAACCCCATTTCCTTCGTAGCCCTCACATTAGCCTCTTCGGAAGGAGCATGCTCTGATATGTCCCCCCACCTGCTCGTCACCGGCGGCGCCGGCTTCATCGGCAGCAATTTCGTTCACCACGTCCTCGCGCACAGCGATGCGCGCGTGACCGTGCTGGACAAGCTCACCTACGCCGGCTCCGCCGCCTCCCTCGCGGGGCTCCCCGAGGACCGGGTGCGCCTGGTCGAGGGCGATGTCGCCGATGCGGCGCTGGTCGAGGAGCTCGTCGCGCCGCTGACCGGCGAGGGCGACGTGATCGTGCACTACGCCGCCGAGTCCCACAACGACAACTCCCTGGCCGACCCGTCCCCGTTCCTGCACACCAACCTCACCGGCACCTTCACCCTGCTGGAGGCGGCGCGGAGGCACGGCACCCGCTACCACCACATCTCGACCGACGAGGTCTACGGCGATCTCGCGCTCGACGACCCAGAGCGGTTCACCGAGACCACCCCGTACAACCCCTCCAGCCCCTACTCCGCCACCAAGGCCGGCAGCGACCTGCTGGTCCGCGCCTGGGTGCGCTCCTTCGGGGTGCAGGCCACGCTCTCGAACTGCTCGAACAACTACGGCCCCCGCCAGCACGTCGAGAAGTTCATCCCCCGCCAGATCACCAACCTGATCGACGGGATCCGCCCCCGCCTCTACGGGAAGGGCGAGAACGTGCGCGACTGGATCCACGCCGACGACCACTCCTCCGCGGTCCTGACGATCCTGGAGAAGGGCCGGATCGGGGAGACGTACCTGATCGGCGCCGACGGGGAGAAGAACAACCTCGAGGTCGTGCAGATGCTGCTGCAGCTGATGGGGCGGGAGGCCGACGACTTCGACCACGTCACCGACCGTCCCGGCCACGACCTGCGCTACGCGATCGACTCCACCAAGCTGCGCGAGGAGCTCGGCTGGGCCCCGGCCTACCCGGACTTCGCCGCCGGCCTCGCCGCGACCGTGGACTGGTACCGGGACAACGAGGACTGGTGGCGCCCGCAGAAGGCCGCGACCGAGGCGAAGTACGCGCAGGTGGGCCAGTGACCGCGCTGCCCGTCGTCCACGAGACTCCGATCCCCGGACTGCTCGTCGTGGACCTGCCCGTCCACGGGGATGCGCGAGGCTGGTTCAAGGAGAACTGGCAGCGCGAGAAGATGCTCGCCGCCGGGCTGCCGGACTTCGGCCCCGTCCAGAACAACATCTCCTTCAACCAGGCCCCCGGCGTCACCCGCGGCATCCACGCCGAGCCCTGGGACAAGTACATCTCCGTGGCGACCGGGCGCGTTTTCGGCGCCTGGGTGGACCTGCGCGAGGGCGACTCCTTCGGCGCCGTCCACTGGCAGGAGATCACCCCCGAGGTCGCGATCTTCGTGCCCCGCGGGGTGGGCAACGCCTTCCAGACCCTCGAGGCGCCCTCGGCCTACACCTACCTCGTCAACGACCACTGGTCCGCCTCCGCGCAGTCGCAGTACACCTTCCTGAACCTCGCCGACGAGACCGTCGCGATCCCCTGGCCGATCCCGCTCGCGGAGGCCGAGCTCTCCGCGAAGGACCTGGACCACCCGCGCCTGGCGGACGTCGCCCCGGTCCCGCCGCGCCGCACCCTGATCGTCGGCGCGAACGGTCAGCTGGGGCGCGCGCTCGCCGCGCGCTGGCGCGGGCGGGCCGACGTGGACCTCGTCGGCCGCGACCGCCTGGACCTCGCCGCGGCGGAGTCGGTCGCCGCCTTCGACTTCCGCCCCTACGGCACGATCATCAACGCCGCCGCGCACACCGCCGTCGACGCCGCCGAGACCCCCGAGGGCCGGGCCGAGGCCTGGGCCGTGAACGTCGACGGCGTCGCCCGGCTCGTCGAGGCCGCCCGCGCCCAGCGCGCCGCCCTCGTGCACGTCTCGAGCGACTACGTCTTCGACGGCACCGCGGAGGTCCATGACGAGGCGGAGCCGCTGACCCCGCTCGGCGTCTACGGGCAGACCAAGGCCGCCGGCGACCGGCTGGTGGCGACCCTGCCGGAGCACTTCGTGCTGCGCACCAGCTGGGTGGTGGGGGAGGGGAAGAACTTCGTCGCGACCATGGCGAGCCTCGCCGAGCGCGGCATCGACCCGAGCGTTGTCGACGACCAGATCGGCCGCCTGACCTTCACGGACGACCTCGCCGCCGCGATCGAGCACCTGCTCACCGCCCGTCCCGGGCCCGGGGTGTACAACCTCAGCGCCGGCGGGGAGCCGACGAGCTGGGCCGGGATCGCGCGCCAGGTGTTCACGCTGACCGGCCACGACCCGCAGCGCGTCACCCCGGTGCCGACGGCCGAGTACTACGCCGCCCAGGGGAGGGCCGAGGGCGACGGCACCATCGCGCCGCGCCCCCGCAGCTCGGTGCTGGACCTCGCGAAGATCGAGGCGACCGGCTTCGTCGTGAGGGACCAGGCCGAGGCGCTCGCCACTCATCTGGGAGTCGTCGCCCGCTGAGCCGGGGCCGGCGGGCACCGCGCCGGCATCAGCGGGCGGCTTCCTCCGCGACTGCGGTGAACAGCTCCTCGTTCGCAGGCACCCCGGTCCGCACCGCGCCCTCCTCGTCGAGATAGCGCCAGGTGAACGGCACACCCTTCGCAGTGGTGATGTCGGGCCCGTCCATGAGCTGGACGTGGACGTGCGGATCGGAGGAGTTGCCGGAGTTACCGCACTGCCCGAGCACCTGACCGGCCCGCACCCGCTCACCCGCCTGCACCGTGGGCGAGCCGCGCCGGAGATGGGCGAGCACCGCGACCGTCCCGGCAGGGACGTCGGACCCGTCGCCGTCGTGGGCCGCTCGGCTCCGGGCCGCGCGCACCATGACGTGGTTGCCCAGCAGGTGCCGCGGCGAGCCGAGGCTGCGCACGAATCCCTCGAGCAGCAGGTACGCGATGCCGGGCAGGGAGAGGCGGCTGAGATGGTCGCGGCTGGTGCCGTGCACAGCGATCACCTCCCCGTCGAACGGGGCGAGCACCTCCTGCCCGAAGGACGGGAACCCCTCGGGCTGACGCATCGGCGCCCAGAGCGGATCCAGGGCCCGGGGCGAGGCGCCCTCGGGCTCGTGGGTGATGTCCAGGGCGTAGGTCTGCGCGAGATGATGGGTGTGAGACGGGACCGATGAGGCGGGGGAGTTCAGGCCGCGCCACCGCCCGCGCACCGGCACCGCGACCGGCACCGGGTTCTGCTCCTGCGAGGGGCGCTGGAGGCGGGTCTGCAGGAACTGACCGACCAGGCCCAGCACGACGAGCGCGACCCCCAGCAGATAGAAGACGTCGATCCCGCGGCCCAGCGAGACCGTCAGGATGATCAGGAGCGCACCGAGCGCGAGCGCCGGCCCGGACAGTCGCAGCACGGAGGACATCGAGGAACCTTGCCGGTGAGGGGGGCGGAGATGCACCCACAGTACGCACTGCCGGCCTGGTCCGTCCCGGGTCTTCCGCGACCGCTCAGAGGGGCCTCGCCGCCGGGGCCTGCAGTGTCGGGCTCAGGCGGCGCGGACCCCCGGCCGGCCCGACGGCCCCGGGGCGACCGACGGGTCAGTGCCCGTAGCCGCTTCCCGGCTCGGTCCGCTCCTCCGCATCGATCTCGTCCTGCTGCGCCTCGATGATGCCGTCGTGCTGCTCGGCCTCCTCGCGGGAAAGCCTCTTGGTGCGCTCGTCGACGAGATCCTCGATCTCGTCCGTCGACGAGCTCCCCTCCCCCTGGTCCTCCGGGTTGGGGCGCGCCTCGTCATCGGGGTCGTGCATCGGTGTGCTGGTCATCTCGGTACCTCGTCTCCGGGTCGATCGGTCCGGTGGTGTCTCCGGACGGGTCAGTCGCCGGGCCATTCCCCGAACGTCTTCTCGAAGGCTCGGGCGCCGCCACGGTCCACGAGCGCCTTGACCGTCGCGTAGATCGCGCCCTGGAGCGCGGCGGCGATGAGGATCTCCCGCAGCGGGAACTCGGACTCGAGCGCCTTGGGGGTGTCCTTCGATCGTGAGGGAGAGGCGACCTTCCAGAGCTGCTTGAACAGCACCCCGGAGAGGGCGCCGCTGAGGATCCCGCTCGCCAGGCCGACGGGCCGGTAGAGGATCTTCGCGGACGTGCTGGTGGTCTTCCGATGGGCCATGAGGTGCTCCTTCGTGCAGTGCAGTGTGGCGGGCCCGGCCGGGAGGGGCCGGGTCAGCGCCGACGGGTGATCAGCAGGCCGACGGCGGCGAACACGGTCGCGCCGGCGACCGCGGCGAGCAGCGCCGGGACGGGGCTGCGCGGGTCGGCGGCTGTGTGCCGGGCGTGGGCGAGCGTGGACCGTGCGCGCTCGCGGGCGTGGTCGACCTGCTCACGGGCGCGGTGCGTGAGCCGGCTGATCTGCTCATCGGCCTGCGCCTTCGGGTCGAGCTTGTCGGAGAGGGCCTCGACCGTCTCGCCCAGCTCGCGGCGGGTGCGCGCGATGTCGGCCTCGATCTCGTCGGGGCTCGCGTCGTCGGCCGGTTCGCGGGGTTCGCCGGCGCCAGGGTTCACGCGGGCGTTCTCGTCCTGGCCGTGCCTGGCAGCTGAGTGGGACATGTCAGATCCGCTCCTTGATCTCTCGGGCGTCGCGGCGCACGGTCTCGACCGTGCGCTCCGGCGCGGGGGTGAGGCCCTCGGCCTTCTTCTTGCCGAGCAGCGCGGCGATCCCCGCGGCGATGAACACGGCGACGGTCACGATCAACGCCGCGGCCCAGGCCGGCAGGAACAGCGCCAGGACCAGGATCAGCGTGGCCAGGAGCGTGCCGACGCCGAACCAGGCGAGGATCGCACCCGCGCCGAACAGCCCGGCGGCGGTCCCGCCCTGCTTGGCCTTCTCGGTGTACTCGGCGCGGGCGAGCTTCAGCTCGTCCCGCACCAGCCGTGCGGTCTGCTCCGAGAGCCGATCCACCAGATCGGCGATGGAGGGCTCCCCTGGGGGTCGAGAGGTGGTCACAACGTGCTCCCTTCGCAGTGTCCGCGGCGCCCGCCCGGAGCGGGGGCCGCGGTGCGGGGCCGGGGCGAGGCGCGCCCGGCCCGTCAGTGGTACTGGCCACAGCTTAGGGACGTCACGGTCCGCTCAGCCTGGAGCCGGCCGGGACGGGCCGCAGGGACCCACAGCATCCGGCGCTCACCTGCGACGCTGCGGCGAACGCAGGCATCTTGTGAAGGAACCCGACCGGACGGTCACGGTGGTCGCACCGCGCCCCACCTGCGGGTGCGCTCGCTTGCGCGCCGTGGCGCCGCCCAGGACGTGCCCGCAGCGCCGATCGCGTGGTCTGATCGTTTCAGGAGTGCGGGCGCCCCGCTGCGGGCCTCGAGGGGCCTGTGCGGGTCCCGCTAGGGCTCGGCCCGCGCTCGTGAGCAGGAAAGAGGAGCGAGCATGACCGCGAAGAGCACCGAGCCCGACGCCCACCCCGCCGACGCACCCGACCCGGAGGATCCCCGCAAGCCGGACTCGCCTGCGGAGGTGACCGCACCGTCGTGGAAGTACGTGCTGCGCACCACCATCCGAGAGTTCTCGGCCGACGCCTGCACCGACCTCGCCGCGGGCCTGACTTACCGCGCTGTCCTGTCCATCTTCCCCGCCCTGATCGCGCTGGTGTCGATCCTCAGCCTCTTCGGGCAGGACGAGCAGTCGGTCACCTCGGTGCTCGACCAGGCAGAGGGCATCGTGCCGCCCGACGCCTGGGAGACGGTGCGCCCCGCGCTCGAATCGATCCTCACCGCGCCCGCCGCCGGGCTCGGCCTGATCATCGGCCTGATCACGGCGCTGTGGTCGGCCTCGACCTACACCAAGGCCTTCGGCCGGGCGATGAACATCATCCACGACGTGCCCGAGGGGCGCGGGGCGATCACGCTCAACCTGCAGATGTACCTGCTGACCGCGCTGTTCCTGATCCTCGGTGCGGTGGGTCTGCTGATCTTCGTGCTCTCCGGGCCCGTCGCCGAGGCCGTGGGCAGCGCCATCGGCCTGGGCTCGGTCGCCGTGACGGTGTGGAACATCGCGAAGTGGTTCGTGCTGGCCGCGATCGTGGTGCTGGTGGTGGCGCTGCTCTACTACGCGACGCCCAACGTGCAGCAGCCCCGGTTCCGCTGGGTCAGCCTCGGTGCGCTGATCGCGATCGCCGTCGCCGTGCTCGCGAGCGTCGGCTTCTTCCTCTACGTCTCGAACTTCGGCAGCTATGACGCCACCTACGGCGCGCTGGCCGGCGTGATCATCCTGCTGTTGTGGATCTACCTGATCAACGTGATCCTGCTGTTCGGGGCCGAGGTGGACAGCGAGATCGAGCGGGGCCGCGAGCTGCAGGCCGGGATCCCGGCCGAGGAGGAGCTGCAGCTGCCGCCCCGGGACACCAGGGCCAGCGACAAGAGGGCGAGGAAGTACGCCGAGGACGTCGAGCGCGGACGCAACCTGCGCGAGAGCGCCGGCCGCAGCCAGGAGGACCCGGCCGCGGCCCGCGACGGCGAGCGTCGCGGGGGGTCCGACAGCGATCGCCGGCACCGGCGCCACGACGGATCACGCTGACGGGCACGGCGCTGCGGTGCAGGCCACGACCACCGCCCGCATCGGCCGAGTCGGGCCGGTCGCCGCCGCGCCGCGAGGGCGCCGCGACCCGCGCCTCACACCAGGTCCCGCGGGATCCGCCGCGACCAGCTCTGCGAGTGCACCCGCGGATCGCCCCGCTCGGCATCCAGCTCGTGCGCGTCCAGCTGGGCGTCGATCACGAACTCGGTGGGGGTGGAGGTGAGGATCGTGCGCGTCGTGATCAGCGCGCCCCAGTCCTCCCGCTCCACCCGGCGCACGGTGCGGGTCTCCCCGCGCACCGAGGTCACGTCGTTCCAGCGGAAGCTGTACCACTCGTCGGTCGCGCGGCGGATCCGGCTGCCGGTCTCGTCGATCAGGAACTCGCCCTGGTCGTTGACCACCTCGAGCACGGACTCGTCGGTCGCCAGATCGCGCGTGACCCGCCAGTGGTGCGCGCCGGGGGCGAGATCGGTGACGGCCGGAGGCTCGGCGGCCTCGGGCTCGCCGAACTCGTGCAGGTGCGCATCCTCCTCGCGGGGTGGCCGGACGGGCAGGAGCAGGCGGCTCGTGCCGGTGGTCAGCGTGACCGTCGCGGCATCCGGCGCGGGCCAGATCAGCGGCCAGTACGAGGTGGAGACCGACAGGCGCAGCCGGTGCCCGGCGGGGAAGGACTGGGCGACGCCGTTCAGCGGCAGCGCTGCTGCTCGAGGCGGCTCCAGTACTTGTGCTCGCTCTTCAGCAGGCTCTCGAGCGACGGCGCGGGCAGGCCGTTCTCCGCCGCGAGCACCATGGCGAGCACGCTGACCGGGAAGTCCCAGTGCGCGATGATCGCGTCGATGCTGCCGTCGAAGGCGTCCAGCTCCGCGCGCGCGTCATGGAGCACCTGGTCGAAGTCGAGGTCCGTCGTGTTCACCAGGGTCTCGTAGTCGAGCACGCCGTGGAAGGCGAGGTCCTCCGTGTTCCTGACGGTCTCGAGCTCACGGCGCTGCACGTCCGTCAGCCCCAGGACGAAGATGTTCTTCGTGTTCATGCGTGTGCTCCTCCGCGGGCCGGGATCGGGTGTGCCGGGGTCGGAGTTCCCCGGGCGGCCCGGGTGCCGCGACTGTTGCACGACGACCCCGTCGGGGCCCACGATGCGGGCCGATCGGTCGGACTCCGGCGCTGCGTGCCCTATCAGCTCCGGAACCGGGCCGTATACGCCGCGAAGTCCCACGGCTCCTGCCCGCGCTCGTCGCCGTCGAGGAACTCCGACGCGGCCTTGCGCCCCTTGCGGTAGAGCAGGTCGCGGTCCTCGTCGGAGAGGTCGAACTGGGTGGGGCGCACCGAGTCGGTGTCGATGAAGATGGTCCGCTCCACCGCATGCTGGGCGTCGATGTGCATCCGGTCGTAGAACCCGGTGACCGTGTCCACCACCGCCTTCCCGAAGGAGAGCGGGCCGCGGATCCGGTTGCGCTGGCCGAAGTCCGCCTCCGGCTTGGCCGAGAGCTTGATGCCGAAGGTGGGCCAGCGCGGCATCTCGCCGCCCGGCCGGTCGAACACCGAGACCGGGAAGTTCGAGAGCATCCCGCCGTCCACCAGGATCGCGCTGCCGCCCGCGGGGGACTTCCATCGCACTGGGCGGAAGAACAGCGGGATCGAGGACGAGACCCGCACCGCCTCCGCGATCCGCAGCCGTTCGGGGTCGCGCCCGAGCTCGGCCGCGTCGCGGGGCAGCAGCCGCAGCGTCCCGGCCGAGAGGTCCGAGGCGGTGACCACCAGGCGGTGACGGCGCGGATCGTCCCTGCTCACGTCCACCTCGGGATCGTCGATGACGAGGTCGCCGAAGGTGCCGGTGCTGCCTGCCGGGGCGTGCTCGGCGAGCTGCTGCTCGAGCCACTGCTGGAGGAAGTCGCCGCGGTGGATACCGTTGTGCAGCAGGATCGCGAGTCCCTTGCCGGGCAGGGTGCGGGTCCACCACGGCCCGTCCTCGAAGCGGCGGTAGTCGGTCGCGCGGAGGATCTCCACCATCGTCGCCCCGTCGATCCCCGACGCGGCGAGCGCGCCCGCGATCGCCCCGGCCGAGGAGCCCGCGACCCGGTGCACCCGGTAGCCGCGCTCCTCGAGCACCTCGATCGCGCCGGCCAGGGCGATGCCCTTGACCCCGCCGCCCTCCATCACGAGGTCGACGCGATGCGAGAGGTCCTCGCCGCCGGCGTGCGCAGAACTTTCCTCTCCCCCAGCGTGCGGGGCGGCGCTCGGCGCGGTGTCGGGCGACGCGGCAGGCTGCGGGGACGTCATGCCGCCAGGCTAGGGGAGAGGTGTGACGGCGAGCCCGCCGCGCCGACGGGCGGGCGGTCGTGGGCAGAGCCACGGAGCTGGGGGGCAGGCATGGGCGAATGACGCGCTCGAAAGCCCACGTTTTCTGACCCCGGCCGACAGTGCGACGGCGAGGCATGCAGATCCCTCGCCCGGACCGGAAGGTTTTGTGCCCGTGGCGACTCATGCCGGCCCGCACATGAGTCCTCACGGCAGCAAAAGCTCACCGGACCCGCGCCGGCGGTCGATTCCCGCCGCCGAGGCGTGGATATGTGTCGGAATGGGGCGGCGCTTTCCCGGCAGAAATCCACGCCTCGATTGCGCCCCGCCCGAACCCCGGTCCCGCCCGGACCACGCCCTCCCCGCACAAGGACCCGTCCGACGCCCTGCAGCGTCCTCCGCCCTGACAGGCCCTGGTTGCGGCACCCCGAGGTGGGGATACTGCGGTGAGCGAGGTCGCGGGTCCGGTCCGGCTACTGGCGGGACGCGGACGAGACTCCCGCGGAGGACGGCTCCGGTGCGTCGGGGACGCCCTCGCCAGCGGCGATCCGAGCCGCGAGCTCTGCGCCGCCGATCCAGCCGTCGGCCTCCCGCCGTTCCACCTCGGCCTTCACCAGCGGGATCACGTTCTCGCCGAATTCCTGCGCATCGGTGACGACGTCCTCGTAGCCGCGCACCCCGAAGATCTCGAACCCGAGGTCCACGTAGTCCATGAGCGCCCTCGCGACCGTCTGGTAGGAGCCGACCAGCGCGGTCGAGGACCCCGCGCCCCAGCCCACCTTCGCCGGTGCCGTCCACAGGGCGCGGTCCTGCAGATCGCCGCGCTCCGCAGCGGCGAGCAGCCGCTGGGACCCGGCGTTCTCGGGACCGCCCGAGGGGTTCTGCCGGTGGGTCTGGCCGGGTATAGCCCTCTGCTCGGCGCGAGTGCGCAGCCCCTCGAGGATCCGCTCGGCCCGCTCCCAGGCCTGGGCCTCGGTGGGAGCGATGATCGGGCGGAACGCGATCTGCCAGCGGAGAGGGCGTGTGCGCCCCTGGGCTCCGGCCTCCTCGAGGATTGCCCGTTGCAGCGCCCGGGTCTCGGCGAGCGGCTCGCCGAAGAGCGTGTAGATGTCCCCGAGTGCCGCGCCGGAGCGCCAGGCGGCGGGGGAGGAGCCGGCGAAGGAGACCGTGGGCCGCACCCCGCGCAAGGGCCGGATCGCGGAGTGGTGGCCGTCGAAGGAGTAGTAGGTGCCACGGTGGTCGAACGGCTCCTCCTCGCTCCAGGCCCGCAGCAGGATCCGGAGGTACTCGTGGGTGCGGGCGTAGCGGTCGTCCTTGCTGAGCCGGTCACCCTCCCGCGCCTGCTCCGCCTGGGACCCGCCGGTGATGAGGTGGACGGTCAGCCGACCGTCGCTGATGTGGTCCAGGGTGAGGAACTGCTTCGCCGCGACCGTGGGGAATACGGTGTTGGGCCGGTGGGCCAGGCGTAGCTGAAGATCGCTCGAGGCGATCGCCGCCGCAGTCGCCGCGGTGAGCGGATCGGGGGAGTCGGAGCCGTAGGCGAACAACAGGTGCTGGAAGCCTGACTCCTCGTGCACGCGCACCACCCGCCGAAGGTGCTCGAGATCGAACACCTCCGTGGTGCGCGGGCGCAGATCGGACTGGTCGTTGGTGGCGCCCATGCCGAGGAACTCGACGCTCATGGGATGGCTGCCTTTCGTCGGAGGGTTGTCGGAGTGTCATCGGTGGGGTGGCGGCGGGTCGTCTGCGGGGACGACGGGGTCAGCGGCGCAGGATCCGGCCCGCGAGCCAGTTGCCCAGGAGCTGTCCTGACTGCACGATCACGATGATGATCGCGACGGTCGCCCAGGTGGCCTGCTGGTTGAACTGCTGGTAGCCGTAGATGATCGCGAAGTTCCCCAGGCCGCCGCCGCCGATGTACCCGGCCATCGCGGACATGTCCACCACGGCGATGAACATGAAGGTGTAGCCCAGCACCAGCGGCGCGAGCGCCTCGGGGATCACCACCCCGAACAGCACGCTCAGGCGCCGAGCACCGGCGGCGCGCGCGGCCTCGACCACGCCGGGATCGACGGCCACCAGGTTCTGCTCGACCACGCGTCCGATCACCACGGCGGCCATGATGGTGATAGGCACGATCGCCGCCTCGGTGCCGAGGGTCGTCCCCGCGATCGATCGCGTCACGGGCGCGACCGCGGTGAGGAAGATGATGAACGGGATCGGCCGGATGATGTTGATCAGAAAGTTCGTGACGAGGAAGACCGGCCGGTTTGCGAAAAGGTTCCCGGGTCGGGTCGCGTACAGTGCGGCGCCGATCGCGAGGCCCACGATCCCCGAGATCGACAGGGCGACGGCGACCATGTAGACGGTTTCGCCGATCGAGCGAAGCAGGACCGGGGTCAGGGTCTCCCACTGGTTCATGAAGCCACCTCCTGCGTGGCCGTCGGGTCGTTGCCGGCGTCGGTCGCCGCCGTGCCGGCCCCCGCGGCGGCGGTGAGATGGCGGATCTCGGTGCGCTCGCCGATCTCGTCGATGATCCGCTCCAGCGCATCCCGATCTGTGTGCACGCGATAGGTCAGGGTGCCGATCTGGCGCCCCAGCACCTCCGTGATGCCGCCGTGGACCACCGCGTGTCGGGCGCGGTGGCGATGCAGGATCTCGCCCACGTCCTCGCTGGTGACGTCGCTTATCTCGATGCTCAGCAGCTCCCCTCCGCCGCGCTCGAGCGCGGTCAGCGTCTCGCCGGCGGGGACGCCCTGCGTGACCGCCTCGACGAAGCGCCGGGTGAGCGTGGCGCGTGGGTGGGCGAACACGCGGTAGGCGTCGCCGCTGTCGACCACCCGGCCGTTCTCCATCACCACCACCTGGTCGCACAGCTCATGCACGATCGATATCTGGTGGGTGATGACCACGATCGTGATGCCGAGTCGGCGGTTGATCTGCCGCAGGAGGTCCAGGACCTCGGCCGTGGTCTGTGGATCCAGGGCACTGGTGGCCTCGTCGGCCAGCAGGATCTCGGGATCGGTGGCGATCGCGCGCGCGATGCCGACCCGCTGCTTCTGCCCTCCGGAGAGCCGCCGCGGGTACTGCCCGGCCTTGTCGGCGATACCCACGAAGTCCAGCAGCTCGTCGACCCGACGGGTGCGCTCCTGCCTCGACCAGCCGGCGACCTTCAGCGGATACTCGACGTTCGCGCGCACGGTGCGCGAGCCGAAGAGGTTGAACTGCTGGAAGATCATTCCTACCCGGCCGCGCAGACCGCGCAGTGTGCCCTCGGAGGCGGAGCCCACGTCGACGCCGAGCACCTCGACGGTGCCCGAGGAGGGTTGCTCGAGCCCGTTGAGCAGGCGGACCAGGGTCGACTTGCCAGCCCCGGAGTACCCGATCATCCCCACGATCGAGCCCTTCTCGACGTCCACCGAGACGTCGTCCACGGCGGTCGTCGCCGCACTGCGGCGCGTACCGGGGAAGGTCTTGGTCACGTTCTTCAGAGAGATCACTGCGGGCATCGCGATATTCCCCTTCCGGGCCCGACCAGGCGGGCGGAGTTCTCGGAGCGGCGGCGGGCTCCTCGGTCCACGGGGACCCGCCGCGGAAGGCTGGACACGGAGGGCGGCGTGCTCAGCCCTCGGAGCCGCGCAGCTCGTCCTCGAGGCCGTGCAGGACCTCGGTGAGCTCGGGGCCCGTCCACTCGGTCTTGAACTTCAGGTTGCCCTGGTTCAGCTCGGTGACGGCCTCCTCGACCTCGGGGGAGTGGTAGGCGGCCACGAGCTTCTCCCAGCGAGGATCCTCCGCCAGCTCCTCACGAGTCACGAAGGCGTTGATGTAGGGGTCGAGCTCGGGATTCTCGAGGTCCTCCTCGAAGATGATCAGGTCATCGCCGAGGCCGCCCTTCTGCGCCTGGGTGTTGTTCACTATCGCCGCCTGGGCGCTGCCGTCCTTGAGGGCCGAGACGGTCTGGTTGGAGTCCACGGGGAGCAGCTCGACGCTCGACTCGGTGATCTCGTCCGGGGTGGACAGCGAGTTCCCGCCGTCCTGCAGGGCCAGCAGCCCGGCCGTCTGGAGGTTCAGCAGGCCCCGCGCGAGGTTGGTGGGGTTGTTGGGGATCGCGACGGTCGCGCCCTCGGGCAGCTCCTCGACGCTCGCGAACTCCTCCGAGTAGAGGGCCAGCGGGTACACGGCGGTGGCGCCGACGGGCACGAGGGAGCCGCCGTTGTTGACGTTGAACTGCGAGAGGAAAATCAAGTGCTGGAACAGGTTCACGTCCAGCGCGCCGTCCTGGACCCCCTGGTTCAGCTGGACCCCGTCGTTGACGGTCTGCACCTCGAGCTCGATGCCGTCCTCGGCGAGCCTGGTGCGCAGGAGCTCCCAGTGGGGCTCGTTGCCGTCGTCGGTGCCGATGACGATCCGTTCGGAGCCCCCGCCGTCCGCGCCAGAGGCGTCGGAGGAGCAGGCGGCGAGGGGGAGCGAGACGCTCGTGGCAAAGGCGGCGGCGAGGGCCGTTCGACGGGTGATCATGGGCCCACGATGGCGGCGCGCGGTGAGGGACGACAAGCGCTGTGACGACTTATGAAAAGCAAAGACATGGAGTGACATAAGTTTGTCTATGGGACTGTGGTCGAGGTCGCACATGCCGACGGCCCGGCGGTCTCTGCGTGGATCCGCAGAGGTCGCCGGGCCGTCGGGTCCGGAGCCGGGGGCTCGCCCCGATCAGGTCATGCGCTCAGAGCGTCTTCTCCAGCGGGTCGAAGCCCTCGGGCAGCACCGGCACGGTGTCCACCGACGACTCGACGTCCACGAACTCGCCGCGCTCGGCCGACTCCTCCGCGGAGAGCATGATGTCCAGCACGTGGTAGCCCACCTCGCCGCTCGCCACGTGCGGGCGACCGTCCTGGATGGCGCGGACCATGTCCAGCAGGCCCAGGCCGCGGCCGGTGACCGGGCCCTCCTGCTGGATCTCGATCCACTCCTGCTCGGGCGGGGCCTCGCCGAAGGACTCGAAGGGGCGCACGTAGGCGATACGGCCCTCGAACATGTTCGGGTCGGGGATCGAGAGCGAGCCCTCGGTGCCGTGGATCTCGACGATGCCCTGACGGGCCAGCGGCGAGTCGAAGCTGACCAGCGACGTGCCGGTCTGGCCGCCCTCGAACTGGGTGAGCACGGAGATGGTCGACGGCGGCTCGACGGGGAACTTCTGCCCCTTGTTCGGACCGACGAGGATCTCGCGCTCCTCCTGCGCCTTCAGACCCATCGCGGCGACCTTCTCGACGGTGCCGAAGAGGCTCACCAGGGTGGTGAAGTAGTACGGGCCGATGTCCAGCAGCGGGCCCGCGCCCTTGGCGAACAGGAAGGCGGGGTTCGGGTGGAAGACCTCCGGGCCCTGCCACTGCATGGAGGTCTGCGCGAACAGCGGGCGGCCGATGAGGCCGTCGAGGATCGCGCGCTTGGCGGTCTGCACGCCGGCGCCGAGCACGGTGTCGGGGGCGCAGCCGATGCGCAGCCCGGCCTCGTCGGCCTGCTTCAGCAGCGCGGCGGTGGACTCGCGGTCCAGGCCGAGCGGCTTCTCGGTCCACACGTGCTTGCCCGCGGCGATCGCCTGCGAGGAGATCTCCGTGTGCACGGCGGGGATGGTCAGGTTCACGACGACCTGCACGCCCGGGTGGTCCAGCACGTCCTGCGCGGTGCCGGAGGCGGGGATGCCGTACTTCTCGGCCTGGGCCGCGGCGACCTCGGTGTTGAGATCGCCGAGGATCAGGACCTCGAGGTCGGGGAAGGTGGTGAGGTTCGTCAGGTACTGGTCGGAGATGACTCCGGTGCCGATGAAGCCGACGCCCACGGGGCCGTTGAAAGGGGTGCTCATGCTGCGAGTCCTCCGTCGATCAGGAAGCGGTAGCTGTTCTCGACGTCCGCGAAGACGTCGCCGGGGGCGTTGTCGTACTCGATGACGGCGTACTTCACGTTCGTCGCCGCCTTCATCGCCTCGACGGTGGGCACCTCGCCCTGGCCGGCGTGGCGCTGGTCCAGGGTCGAGGAGCTGAACTTCGGGGCGCCGGGCGCGAAGGGGTTGGACTCGGGCTTGATGCCGTCCTTGACGTGGATCGCGACGAGGCGGTCGCCGAGCTCCTGCACCAGCGCGACGACGTCCTGGCCGCCGACGAGGGCCCAGTACAGGTCCAGCTCGATCTCCACCGACGGATCGACCAGCGACAGGAAGCGCTGGTAGGCGGTCTGGCCGTCGAAGTCCGCGAGGAACTCCTGGGCGTGGTTGTGGTAGCCGACCGCGAGGCCGAACTCCTCGGCCTTCTCGGAGGCGGCGTTGAGGCGCTCGGCGATGTCCTTCACGCCGTCCTCGGTGAGCCAGCGCTCGGTGGGGACCATCGGGTCGATGACGGTCTTCATGCCGATCTCGGCGGCGGCCTCGAACACGACCTCGTTGGAGGGGGTGGGGATGGAGCCGTCCGGGGTCCACAGCTCGTCGGAGAGCAGAGGGGCGTGGCCGGTGGGGGAGGCGAGGCCGGAGGCGTCCAGCGCCGCACGGATCTCCTTCGGGCGACGCACGAAGTCGAAGGCCTCGACGTTCTTCAGGCCGATGCCGGCGAGCTTGTCGAGGGAGCCGTTCATGTCTGCGGAGAACTCCGCGGCCAGCGTGTACAGCTGGACGGAGGCGAGGGGCAATGCCACGGGTGACCTGCTTTCGGTACGTCGTCGTCAGAGGGCGGGTCGCACTCGCCGGCCCGCGGCGCGCGAGGGGTGGGGCGGTGCGTGGGCGACAGCGTAGCACCAGATCCCACCAGTTGGAGGTTTTGTCTGGGATCGGCGTCCGACGGCGCATACTGTGGCGCCATGAGCACCGACGACGAGCCCGCCGAGGACCCCGCGAACCCTGCCGCGAGCTCCGAATCGAGCCCCGCCGGGAATCCCGCGACCTCGGCAGACCGCCCCGAGACCCCTGCCGACGACGCCGCCGGACCGGCCGGTCCGTCGGCCGCCGGGACGGCGCGGGCCCGCGGCATCGGCCGTCAGGGCTCCTACTCCAAGGGCATCGCGCGGCGGCAGGAGATCCTCGACCGCGCGATCGAGGTGTTCCGCGACCGCGGGGCCGACGGCACCTCGCTGCGCCGGATCGCCGAGGCCATCGGCGTCTCCCACGGTGCGCTGCTGCACTACTTCTCCTCCCGCGAGGAGCTGCTGGTCGCCGTCTACGAGCATGCCGAGCGCAGGCGCGACCTCGACCGGCTCGAGCGGGAGGGCCCGAGCGCCCTCGACGACGAGCGCGCCGTCGAGGTGATGGCGAACGCGGCGCTGGCGAACCTCGAGGTGCCCGGGCTCGTCCAGCTCTACTCGACGCTGGTGGCGACCTCGCTGGAAAGCGAGCGCGGGCCGGAGAAGGAGTTCTTCACCGCCCGCTTCGAGAACGTGCGCCGGGGCCTCGCGACCCGCCTGCGCGAGGACCAGGCCGCGGGCCGGGTGCGGGGTGACGTCGACCCCGAGCAGATGGCGGCGCTGATCGTCGCCGCCTCGGACGGCCTGCAGATCCAGTGGCTGCTCGAGCCCTCGATCCAGCTGCAGCAGACCCTCGAGCTGTTCGCGGTGCTGCTGGAGCCGTGAGGGCAGCGGGTGGCCCATGCGAATTCAGCAACTCGTGATTGAGCTTAGGGTGACTGGGTGGCATTGGTGCGCAGCCGTTCCTGTTCCACAAAGCCGAGCAGTATCTCATGGGCCATATTCTGTAGGTCAACGCCAGACGTTGCCACAAGGCTGTTGATGTCGATTAGAGGGAATGAATTCTCAAGATTGAGATCAGAGACGTAGGCCTTGGCTCCACCGCGGAGGTTGCCATTTCCCTCGAAGGAGTCGACGCTTAGGCCGATCGAGGCTGCCCCTTCGTCGAATCGGACGACTTTATATGTTGGCATTGAGCCATGCGCAAACTCGTTCCGCAAGAATGTGAGGAACTTGTATGCGTTCGTCCGATCGAATAGGTTAGCTAGTTTGTCGTATTCTTCCAACGGGGCGCTTGAGGTCATTCGTGACCTAACGCCCTCCATGTGGAGTTGAAGTTGGCGAGCGGCGATGAGGTGGCTACGCAGAAGGTGGTTCGATTCTGCAATAAAGAGCATTTTGCGTGCATCCACGACGGAGTTTGCGAGGGCGTGATCAATAAAGTCACGGTTGCCGCTATGGGCGAGGAGGTGTTCGTTGAAAACCCTCATGCTAAAGCTCACGGACACCTTCCCCTCCTCTATTAGCGAAAAGTCGTTGCGAGTTAGGCTTGGAGGGAGTCCAATGTTTTGTGATTGCATTGCGTGAATCCCGGGTTTCTGTTTTGTTCGCCGTGGAGAGTTGGTGTAGCGCGTGCTTTGAGGGGTGGGGTGAAAGCTGTTCAATCTATCATATTAAAGTAGCTTAGCCTGCCATGCGAGTAATGCCGAGTGTGTCACCCGGGAGTGGTCTGATCGTATCTGGCTGTAGGGTGACTGAGGTTGTCTGCCGCCACGCGGTAGGGTTGCTGACCAGTGCTGAACTGGGATCAGAATGCCGACAGGAGACTCGCCGATGTTCTGTAGCTGCGGTTGCGGTACCCCGAGTAGGGAGCAGCTGCTCACGGACCTCGCCGCGCCGGGTGCCTCCGAATCCTCGCGGTCCGGTGCAGGAGCGCACTCTATCGAGCAGATCGCCGTCCCCGCCGGCACCTTCACCATGGGCGACTCCTCCGGCGACAAGAACCGCGCCGACGGGGAGACGCCGCGCCACGAGGTCGCGCTCAGCGCCTTCGACATCGACGCCACGACCGTCACCAACGACGCCTTCGCCTGCTTCGTCGAGGAGACCGGGTACGTCACCGAAGCGGAGCACTTCGGCTTCTCGGCCGTCTTCCACCTCGCGCTCGCCGCGCCGGAGGAGGACATCATGGGTCCGGCCGACGGCACCCCGTGGTGGGCGGGCGTCACGGGCGCGGACTGGCGCCACCCCGGTGGCAGGCTCTCCGACCTCGACGGGCTCGGCGATCACCCCGTCGTCCATATCTCCTGGAACGACGCGATCGCCTACTGCGACTGGGCCGGGCGGCGCCTGCCCACCGAGGCCGAGTGGGAGTACGCCGCCCGCGGCGGGATCGACGGCGCGAAGTACCCCTGGGGCGATCAGGAGGTCGACGAGGGCGGCTGGCGCGCGAACATCTTCCAGGGCGAGTTCCCGCAGCAGAACACCGGCGAGGACGGCTTCCTCACCACCGCGCCTGTGCACAGCTTCGCCCCCAACGGCTACGGCCTCTGGCAGAGCGTCGGCAACGTCTGGGAGTGGTGCGAGGACCGGTTTCACCCCGCCACCTACCGCCGCGGCACCACTGCGGCCGAGCGCACGACGGTCACGGATCCCGTCGGCCCCGAGGACGGGCCCACCCGCGTCATGCGCGGCGGCAGCTACCTGTGCCATCTCTCGTACTGCAACCGCTACCGCAACTCGGCCCGCTCGCAGAACACGCCCGACTCCTCGATGGGCAACGCCGGGTTCCGCACGGTCTCGCGCCGTCGGGCGCAATGACGCCGAGCGCACGCCGGCGCCGGCCCGCCGTGATCATCCCGTGACAATCCTCCTTTCTGTCGAACTCTTGACGGAATAATTCGACCCCTCTAGCGTCTCCGTCCATGGACCGGCAATGGAGCGTCAGGGACCAGCATCGCGAGGAGGTGCTGGCGCTGCTGCATCGCGGCCGCAGCCTTACCCGCGCGGAGATCGCCCGCTCCCTGCGGATCACCCGCTCCACGGTCTCCGACGTGCTCGGCGACCTCCTCGACCAGGGCATCATCACGGTGACCGAGCAGCGCTCGCCCGGCGGCCGCGGCCGCCCGGCGGAGGTGCTCGGCATCCACCCTGGCGCCGTGCGCCATGCGGGCCTCGACTTCAGCCACACGGGCGTGACGATCTGCCTGGCGAACTCCGCCGGCGACGTCGTGGCCAGCTCGGTGACCGCCTACCCCGAGGGCGCGGGCTGGGAGATGCGGGTGCGGCTGGCGCTGCGCACCCTGCGCGAGCTCGCGGCCGGCGAGCTCCACCTGGACTTCCTCGCCGGTATCGGGATCGGCCTGCCGGGCCCGAACTCGGCCGGCTGGCACGGGTTCTCCGCCGTGTCCTCCCTCGAGCCCTTCCACCTCGTCACGGCGCGGATCCGCGAGCAGTTCGCGGACGCCTTCGACTGCCCCGTCCT
This sequence comes from Brachybacterium sp. SW0106-09, assembly GCF_001293905.1. NCBI lineage: Bacteria > Bacillati > Actinomycetota > Actinomycetes > Micrococcales > Dermabacteraceae > Brachybacterium > Brachybacterium sp. SW0106-09. Next base: position 39,391 of record NZ_BCAK01000056.1, on the reverse strand, counting down.
CGTCGACCACCACATCCGCCTCGCCGCGCTGCACGAGGCAGGCCGCGACGGGGACGGTCCGCGCGACATCGTCTACCTGCGCCTCTCCACCGGCGTGGGCGGGGCCGTGCTCGGCGCCGGCGCCGCCCTGCGGGGCACCCACCTGATGGCCGGCGAGATCGGGCACATGATCATCGACGACCGGGAGGAACCGAGCCCCTGCCGCTGCGGCCGACGGGGCTGCCTCGAGACCGTCGCCTCCCTCGGCGCGGTCACCCGGGCCTGGCAGGAGGTCGCCGGGCCCGACGGCGACGACCTCCCCGCCGCGCTGCACGCCGGCGACCCGCGCGCGCATGCGCTCGTGACCGAGGTGGCGGCGGCCGTCGGCCGGGTGCTCGGCACCGCCGTCCTCGTCTCCGATCCCGAGGAGGTCATCGTCGGCGGCGAGGTCGGCGCGCTGCTCGAACCCGCGCTGCCGACGCTCCGCGCCACGATGATCCGCCACTGCCTGACCGGCGCCAACGTGCCCGTACGCCTCGGCGAGTCCGCCCCCCACCAGGGTGCGCTCGGCGCCATCGCCGCCCTGCGCGCCGCCGAGCGGCCCCCGGCGCGGCCCCGCCCCGGCCGCGCCCCGACCCAGCCCCCTGCCCCGCTCCACCGGGCCGAAGGAGGACTCCGTGTCCGCTGATCCCACCGCCGCGACAGCCGTCACCGACGGCGCGCCCGCCGCCCCCACCCCCAGAGCGACCTCGTCCCCGCGGCGGAGGACGCCGACGCTCCTGCTGCTGAACATCGCGACGGTCCTGCTCGGCATCGGGCTGTGGTGGCTGCTGTCCCTCGTGGGTCTGCAGATCCCCGGCCCGCCCGAGGTGGTCCTCGCCGCGATCGACCTCGCCGCCTCCGGGATCCTCCTGCAGGACGTCATCGCCTCGCTGCTGCGCGTCTTCACCGGGTTCCTGCTCGGCACGGCGCTCGCGATCCCCGTCGGCTTCCTCATGGGCTGGTACACGTGGGCCCGCGGCCTGCTCGAGCCGTGGGTGCAGTTCTTCCGCACCATCCCGCCGCTCGCGATCATCCCGCTCGCGATCGTGCTGATGGGCATCGGGGAGCAGCCGAAGATCTTCGTGATCTTCCTGGCCTCGTTCCTCGCCTGCGTGATCTCGACCTTCCAGGGCGTGGTGCAGGTGGACCGCACCCTCCTGAACGCCGCCCGCGTGCTCGGCGCTAAGGACGGCACCATCTTCGCCCGCGTCGTCGTGCCCGCCTCCACGCCCTTCATCCTCGTCGGCATGCGGGTGGGCCTCGGCTCCGCCTGGGCGACCGTGGTCGCCGCCGAGCTCATCGCGGCGCAGCAGGGCCTCGGCTACCGCATGCAGCAGGCGCAGATCTACTACGACCTGCCCACCATCTTCGTGGGCATCCTCGTCATCGGCATCTTCGGCTTCGTCATGGACCGGACCCTGCTGGCGATCGAGGCCCGTGCGACCCAGTGGCAGGAGCGCCGATGACCACCCTCAGCCTCAGCGACCGGCGGGACCCCGCCGACGACCCGCGCAAGATCCAGGTGCAGGACGTCACCAAGCACTTCACCGTCGGCGCCCAGCGCTTCGAGGCGCTCGGTGGCGTGAGCCTGGACGTGGAGGAGAACGAGTTCATCACCGTCGTTGGCCCCTCCGGCTGCGGGAAGTCCACCCTCATGAACATCCTCGCCGGCCTCGAGGAGCCCACCTCGGGCACCGCCCTCGTCGACGGCAGGGAAGTGCACGGCCCCAGCCCCGAGCGCGGGGTGATCTTCCAGCAGTACGCCCTGTTCCCGTGGCTCACCGTGCGGGCGAACGTGGAATTCGGTCTCAAGAACGCGCGGGTCCCCGCCGACGAGCGCCGCGCACGGGCCCAGCACTTCATCGACATGGTCGGACTGACCGACTTCGCCGATGCCCTGCCCAAGACGCTCTCCGGCGGCATGAAGCAGCGCTGCGCGATCGCCCGCGCCTACGCCATGGACCCCTCGATCCTGCTGATGGACGAGCCTTTCGGGGCGCTGGACGCCCTCACCCGGGTGCGCATGCAGGAGCACCTGCTGCAGACCTGGGAGCAGGACAAGCGCACGATCGTGTTCATCACGCACGACGTCGACGAGGCGGCCTTCCTCGCCACCCGCGTGGTCGTCATGGCCGCCCGCCCCGGACGCATCCACCGCATCATCGACGTCGACCTGCCCTACCCCCGCACCGAAGAGGTGCGCCTGTCGGCGGAGTTCACCGCGATCCGCAACGAGATCTGGACCTCCGTCTACCACCAGTGACATCCCCTCCACCGGCGACACAGCCGTCGTCGGCCCACCCCACCCTCAAGGAACCCCGCCATGAGCATCTCCCGACGCACCGTCCTCGGCGGCCTCGCCTCCGTCCCCGCCCTCACCGCGCTCGCCGCCTGCGGCGGCTCCGGCTCCGGCACCACCGACATCACCTACGGCTACATCCCGGACTTCAACGGCGCCAGCCTCCTCGCGATCGCCGACGAGCAGGGGCTGTGGGAGGAGAACGGGCTGAACCCCACCCTGCAGACCTTCACCAACGGCCCCCTGCAGATCCAGGCCCTGGGCACCGGCGACCTAAACTTCGGGTACATCGGTCCCGGCGCGATGTGGCTGCCCGCCTCCGGCAAGGCGAAGGTCCTCACCGTCAACGGCGTGGGCCAGGCCGACCGGGTCATCGCCCAGCCCGGCCTCGACTCGATCGAGGCGCTGGCCGGGAAGAAGGTCGCCATCCCGGAGGGCACCAGCGGTGACATGATCGTCCAGCTCGCCCTCTCCGCCGCCGACATGAGCCTCGAGGACGTCGAGAAGGTCGCGATGGACCCCGCGACCGTCGTCTCCGCCTTCGCCTCGGGGCAGGTGGACGCGGCAGGGATCTGGTACCCGATGATCGACACGATCAAGGAGCAGGTCCCCGACCTGGTGGAGCTGGCCCAGAACTCCGACTTCGCCGACGTCATGCAGTTCCCCAACGTCATGGTCACCAGCACCTCCTTCCCCGAGGAGAACGAGGAGACCACTCTCGCGGTGCTGAAGGTGCTGCGCTCCGCGATGGACTTCCGGGCCGAGGACCTCGACGCGACGATCGAGCTGACCGCGGCGATGACCCAGGCCGATGTCGAGGCCGTCGCGGGCGACGCCCAGAACGGGCAGTACTACACCGCCGCGGAGCTCGACGGGCTGATCGCCGACGGCACCGTCGAGACCTGGCTCGACGCGATGAACGGCTACTTCGAGGAGAACGGCAAGATCGAGGGCGAGACCGTCGCCCCCGCCGACTACTTCACCTTCGACCTGTTCACCGAGGCGGGGAAGTGACAGCGCCCGTTACCGGTCCCCGCAACGTCCTGTCCGTCCTCACCGACCAGCACCGCGTCGACACCCTGGGCTGCTACGGCAGCCCCACGGTGCGCACCCCGCACCTGGACGCGCTCGCCGCCTCGGGCACCCGCTTCGACCGCTGGTACACGCCGACGGCCATCTGCACCCCGGCGCGCGCGAGCGTGCTGACCGGGTATGCCCCGTTCCGCCACCGGCTGCTCGCCAACCACGAGCGGAACGTCGGCTATCTCGAGGATCTCCCCGACGGACAGTTCACCTTCTCGCAGGCGCTGCGGGGAGCGGGCTACCAGTGCGCGCTGATCGGCAAGTGGCATGCCGGGGACCGCAGGCTCCGGCGGCACTACGGCTTCGACGGCGCCGAGCTGGAGGGATGGCACAACCCCGTCGACCATCCCGACTACCAGGGCTATCTCGCCGAGCGGGGACTGCCCGCCTACGAGATCTCCGGGAGGATGCGGGGCGTCCTGCCCAACGGCGGCCCCGGCAACCTGCTCGCCGCCCGGCTGCACCAGGGCGTCGAGGCCACCTTCGAGCACTATCTCGCCGACCGGGCGATCGAGCAGTTGCGGGCCTATGCGGCGGACCAGGAGGCGCATGGGACCCCGTTCTACCTGGCCCTGCACTTCTTCGGCCCGCACCTGCCCTACATCGTCCCGGACGAGTACTTCGACATGTACGACCCCGAGGAGATCGAACTGCCCGCCTCGGTGCAGGAGACCTTCGCGGGCAAGCCGCCCGTGCAGGCCAACTACTCCGCGCACTGGACCTTCGACACGATGACCGAGGCCGAGAGCCGCAAGCTCATCGCCGTCTACCACGGGTACGTCACCCTCATCGACGAGCAGATCGGCCGGGTCCTCGCCGAGCTGGACGCGCTGGGCCTGACCGACTCCACGGCCGTGATGTTCAGCTCCGACCACGGCGAGTTCACCGGCTCGCACCGGCTCCACGACAAGGGGCCCGCGATGTACGAGGACATCTACCGCACCTGCGGCCTGGTGCGCGTGCCGGGTGCCCCGCCGGGGCAGGTGCGCGAGGAGTTCGTCAGCCTCCTGGACACGACGGCGACGGTGCTCGACTGGTGCGGGCTGGACCCGTCCCCGGCGCTCGACTCCCGCTCGCTCCTGCCGCTCGTGCGGGGGGAGGAGGTGGAGTGGGATGACGCGATCGTGTGCGAGTTCCACGGGCACCACTTCCCCTACCCGCAGCGGATGCTGCGCACCGACCGGTACAAGCTCGTGGTGAACCCCGAGTCGGTCAACGAGCTCTACGACCTCGAGCGGGACCCCGACGAGCTCCACAACCGCTTCACGCACCCCGAGATGCGCGAGGTGCGCGAGCGCCTCTCCGCGGAGCTGTACCGGCGCCTGCGCGAGCGCGGCGACAACTTCCACCACTGGATGACCTCGATGGACGACATCGGAGTGATCGATCACGACCCGTCGATGAGCGGTCTCGACGAAGGGGCGCATCGCGCGCGGTGACGCGTGCATCGCACCCCGCCTCCCCGCTCACCGCGCGCGGCCGGCCCTCCCGCCGGGACGCAGAAAGGGAACCCATGAACCACTCCGCCACACCCCCGCACATCGTGTTCGTGCTGGTCGACGACCATGCGGCGCATGCGATCTCCGCCTACGGCAGCCGCGTCAACCGCACGCCGCAGCTGGACCGGATCGCGGACGAGGGCGCGCGCCTGGACGCCCTGTACTGCACGAACTCGATCTGCACCCCGTCGCGGGCGAGCATCCTGACCGGCACCTACAGCCACGTCAACGGAGCGGCGACGATCTATGCGCAGTTCGACCACCGCGTGCCGACCTTCCCGGAGGCGCTGCAGCGCTGCGGGTACCGCACGGGCATGTTCGGGAAGTGGCACCTGGGGGAGAGCCCCGCCGCGATGCCGAGGGGCTTCGACCGGTGGCGGATCTATCCGGGACAGGGCGCGTACTGGGACGCCGAGATGATCGGACCCGACGGCTCCGAGGTGGTGCCCGGCTATGCGACCGACGTGGTGACGGACATGGCTCTGGACTGGCTCGACGAGCAGCGCGACGAGCACCCGGAGCAGCCGGTGTGCCTGCTGCTGCACCACAAGGCGCCGCATCGTCCGTGGGTGCCGCACCCGCGGCATGCGCAGCGCCATCCGGTGGGGTCGATCCCGGAGCCGGAGACGCTGCTGGAGGACCACGCGCACCGCTCCCTGGCCGTCCAGGGGGTGAGGATGTCGATCGCCGACGACCTCACTGCGACCGACGTCAAGGAGGAGGTCCCGCCCGGGCTGCGGGGGGAGGAGCATCGCGAGGAGAGGGCGCGCTGGAACTACCAGCGGTACATGCGCGACTACCTCCAGACCGTCGAGGCGATCGACGAGAGCGTCGGTCGCGTGCTCGACCGTCTGGACGCTCTCGGCATCGCCGACGAGACGCTGATCGTCTACACCTCCGACCAGGGCTTCTTCCTCGGGGACCACGGCTGGTACGACAAACGGCTGATGTACGACGAGTCGCTGCAGATGCCGATGATGGTGCGCTGGCCGGGCCGGATCGCGCCGGGCACGCGCGTGCCGGAGATGCTCACGAACGTCGACATCGCCGCGACCCTGCTCGAGGCTGCGGGACTGGAGGCCGCCGAGGCGCTGCCCGGGCAGCAGGGCCGCAGCTTCCTCCCGCTGCTGCGCGGGCAGACGGTCCCGGACTGGCCGGAGGCGGTCTACTACCGCTACTGGGAGCACGACGACCCCGAGCACCATGCACCGGCGCACTACGGGATCCGCACCCGGCGGTGGAAGTACATCGACTACTACGGTGACGGGCTGGGCGCTCCGGGCGCCTCGGAGCGGATCTTCCCGCGCGAGCACGAGCTGTTCGACCTGGAGGAGGACCCGCAGGAGCTGGTGAACCTCGCCCGCTCGCCCGAGCACGTCGGCGTCCTCGCCGAGCTGCGGGAGCAGCTCGCGCGTCTGCAGGCTGAGGTCGGCGACCATCCCTACACGGGTCCCGGCAGCTGGCACCCCGACTGGAACCTCGAGGCCTTCCAGCAGCACTCCGGCCGCTCCTGACCCCCACCGCCGTCCTGTCCCTCCCCGCCGGCGACAGAGGCGCCGAGCGCCCATCCTCACCCTCGCCGGGGCGTCACCTCTGCGGCCGTGCCGGTGCTGGTCGCACCGGCGGGGAGCTCGCCGTGTCGAAGTCCCTGCTCGCCATCGCCCGCTCGCTGCGGGTGATCAAGTGCAGCACATCGAGCGACACATAGGCACGCTGGGCGCGGCCGATCGAGATCCGGTCGAGGACGCCGTAGTCGGCGAGCTGGGGCAAGGCGTTCTGCGCGGCGGTCGTCGTGACCCCGTGCATCCGTGTCACGGTCGAGGTGGTGAGGACCGGGGTGCCGGGAAGCGCATCGAGGATCATGGACAGTGCGGAGTCCCGAGGGGCGGCTCGTACGCGGCCCTCGACCTGGCGGGCGTCAGAGATGACCTGGGACCAGGCCTGACGGAGTTCACCGAGCCTGCGCTCCAGGTCCGCTGCCTGCTCAGCGGCGAGTCGCACAGCGTCCGCGAAGGTGCTGATCCACGTCTCGTAGGCTTCGAAGACCTGGGCCGACTCCGCCCCACCCTCGACCCGGAAGGCTCCGAGACCGGCGATGTACTCGTCCTGCAGGGTCGCGAGGACGAGGCTTACCGGCAGGATCGCTTCCGAGTTCAGCCCCCGGCGGGTGAGCACGGTGTGGATCAGCGCGCGCCCCACGCGACCGTTCCCGTCGGGGAACGGATGGATGGTCTCGAACTGGGCGTGGACCAGCGCGGCCTGCACGATCGGGGAGTGGGTGGCCCCGGCCATGTACAGCATCAGGTCCTCGAGCAGAGCCCGCACCTCCCCCGGAGGGGGGCGGCACGTGCGCCGCGTCGAGCGGGTGATAGCGCGAGCCGCCGATCCAGTTCTGCGTGGTGCGCACGCCCTGCAGGTCTGAAGGGTCGTTGATGATGGAGGACTGCAGCGTCTCGAGGTCGTCGACGGTCAGCGCGCCCTTCGCCGAGAGCGCATCGGAGGCGTCACGGACGATCGTCATGTTCCGTGCGAACTGCTGGGCCGTCTCGGTCAGTCCGCGGATGTCCTCGTCGAGCGCGAGCTCGGCCAGGGCGATGCTCCGCGGGCTGGGAGCGATCCCCTCGATATAGGACGACGCGATCGCCTCGGACCGCAGCAGAAATCGGGAGACGAGGCCCGGATCCCCGTGGCCCCCGCGATTCAACGAGCGGACGGCACGCTCAGCGGCGGCGACCTCGGCATCGACCTGGGGACTGATCGCGAGGTGCATGCCCGCCAGCGCGGTGGGCGTGTACGTGCGGTACTCGCCGGAGCGGCGATCCGCGCGGGGGATGCCCGAGTCGTACGGGTTCTCCCAGCAGTGGCTCGAGTAGCGACCCATGGATAGTCCCTAAGATGGCGGGAAGAGCTCGATCGTCCAAGGATAACTCTTGAAGTTGGATGGGTGGCGGTGGGAGCCCACCTTAGGAGTTATCCCGGTCCCGGTCTCTGCCCGCCCGGTCTCTCGTGCCGGGCCGCACTGTCCCGCTGTCGTGGGCCGACCGTAGGCTGGCGCTCCCACCACCCTTCTGACCTGCGCCTTGCGAGCACGGGTCGCCCCGCCCCGCTCACGAAGAAGGTCGATCCCCACGGCCACGCCGACCCTGCGCCGCTTCGGTCCGCTCCGTGACCGCCACTCCCGCCCATATCTGATGACCGCCGGTCTGTCGATGATGGGCGACAACATCGAGCACGTGATCACCTACTGGGTGCTGTGGGAGGTTTTCGCCTCGCCGTGGCTGGTGGGCTTCCAGGTGATCAGCCACTGGCTGCCGTTCCTGCTGTTCTCGGTGCTGTTCGGCGGGCTCGCGGAGAAGTACGACTGCCGACGCATCATCCAGATCGCCCAGGGCCTGTTCGCTGTCGTGTCCCTGAGCTGGGGCCTGCTGTTCCTGACGGGGACGCTGGAGATGTGGAGCGCCTGCGTGCTGCTGGTGCTGCACGGCTGTGCCGGAGCGCTGTGGGGCCCGGCCGAGCAGCTGATGCTGCACGACTTCGCCGAGCCCGCCGAGCTGCCGAGCGCGGTGCGGCTGAACGCGACGTTCAAGTCCCTCGGCGTGCTCGCGGGCCCCGTCGTCGGCTCGGTCCTGCTGCTGCTCCTGGGGCCGACGTGGGGGATCCTCGCGAACATCGTCTTCTACCTGCCGATGACGCTGCTGATGCTGCGCACCCCGTTCACCGGCCACTCCCGCAGCGGCTTCGTGCGCCGCGAGCAGGTCTCGATCCTGGACACCCCGCGAGTGCTGCGCACGGTCGGCAGCGACAAGGTGCTGGTGGGGATGATCGCGCTCGCCGGCCTGATCGCGGTGTGCGTCGGCGCGTCGCTGCAGGTGGCGATGCCGAACTTCGCCCAGGTGCTCGGCGCCGGGGACGAGGGAGGCCTCGGCTACGGCGCGCTCCTGTTCGCCAACGGGATCGGGGGAGTGGTGGGCGGTTTCCTGCTCGAGGCCACCGGGATCCTGAAGGTCGACGTGCGCGGCGCGGTGATCGCGGCGGTGATGTTCGGGCTGACCTCGCTGATCGTCGCGACCACGACGAGCTATCCGATCACGCTGATCGCGCTGGTGATCGGCGGTGTCGCGAATCTCGCCGCGACCGCGATCGGGCAGGCGCTCGTGCAGCTGCGCGCCCCGGAGGACCAGCGCGGCCGCGTCGTCGGGGTCTACTCGATGATCGGCAGCGGCATGCGCACCGGCAACGGGATCACGATCGGCTGGCTCGGCGCGCTGCTCGGCGTCAGCGGCGCCGTGGCCGTGGGCGGGCTCGCGCTCGTGGTCGGCGCGCTGCTGATCGGCGTGCTGATCGCGCTGCAGACCCGCCGCGGCGCCCCCGCCTGACGCGGGCTCCGGCGCACCATCCGCCCCGGCGGGCGCTGGTGACCGCATCCGGCGTTCCGACCGCCGTCGGGCTCCGCGCCGCTCGACTCGACAGGTGCGGAGCACACCTTTTGTGAGCCCACGACTCATGCGGGCGCCGACATCGGTCCTCCAGGCCACAAAACCTGCGTCGTCGAGGGACTCGGCCCGGTGAACGAACAGTCACCGTGGGGCGGTGCGGGTCGGTGCCCGCCGACGGCTCAGAGTCCGCGACGTGCCTGGTGGATCTTCAGCCCGGCTCCGAGGAGGATCGCTGCGGCCGCGATCCCGGCGGGGACCAGCATGTTCGATCCGGTCGCGGCGAGCGCATCGCCGTCGGAGGACTCGGAGCCCGAGCCGTCGTCGCTCGAGCCGCCGGTGCCGGAGCCTGCGGGCACCTCGATCTCGGAGGCGTCGGCCGACGGGTCGATCACCGTGCGGGCCTGCTCGGGCGTCGTGCCGACCGAGCCGGAGGAGACCCCGCCTGCGAACAGCTCGGTCATCAGCACCGCGAGCGCGGCCGACTGCTTCTGGTCAGCGGTCGCCTCCTGCTGGGCGGCCGGGAAGTCGTTGGTCGCCGAGCCGGGAGCGGCAGGCGGCTGCGCGGGCGCGTCGCCCCTGCTCGCGGCGTTGTCGTTCGCGGCCGACGCCGAGGTGTCGCCACCCTGCTCATCACCGGGGAAGGGCCTGGTGGGGGAGCCGGACGCGGTGGTATCGCCGCCCTGCTGCTCCTCCTCGGAGCCCTCGGTGTCGTCGGACGTGCCGTTGTTCTCGTCGTCCTGCGTCTGGCCATCGCCAGTACCGGGGTCGCCGTCGACCACCTCGTCGTCGTCCGGGTCCTGTCCGTTGCCGTCCTGGTCCTGGGTGTCGTCGCCCGAGCCCGAGCCGTCGTCGTTCTGCTCGTCACCGTCGCCGGGGTTCGGCGATTCATCATCATCGCCATCGCCCGGGGCCGGATCGGTCGGCTCTTCCGTTTCGGGAGGGTCGGTGGGTTCTTCGGTCGGCGGGTCCGTGGGTTCCTCGGTCGGAGGGTCGGTTGGTTCCCCGGTCGGAGGGTCAGTGGGTTCTTCGGTCGGCGGGTCGGTGGGTCCCTCGGTCGGAGGGTCGGTCGGCTTTCCCGGTCCGGACACCGTGAACGGCACGTTGGCCTCGGTGCTAGCTCCATCCTTGATCGTGGCGGTGTAGCTGCCTTCGGATTTGGGCTCGAAGCTCACGACCACCGTCCCGCTGCCGTCTGTCTGCCCCTGGAGGGTCTCGACCACGGCACCTTCTTTGATGATGTCGACATCGACAGCAATCCGGGTCGGGAAGCACGTGCCGGTGATCGTCACCGTTCCGTCGGTTTCATAGGCAGACGTATCCGCAGACGCAGTAGCCGGTGCTCCGTCGCACTCCGCCTGATTCGGTACCTGCGGAACCTCGCCCGCGGCATCACCGAACGCGACAGAGGGTCCGGCAGCGAACGCCGCGAGCAGCAGCAGCCCGGCAGAGGACTGGGCGACGGTACGGCGGACAGACATCGGAACCCTTCGGGTGTACGGGGAGGACCAGCCATACTGTAGGAGGCGACGGCGCCCCGGGGGACCTCGATGAATTCATCCCCCGGCAAACTTTTCATGAACACCGCTGGGGTGCGCATCGGAGGAGCCTGTGATGATCCTGGAAGAATCCGGTGCCGGAACCGCCCCTGACCTGCAGAGGAGCGAGCCGCCCGAGGTCCTGTCGGAGCAGCGGGCCCACCAGGTCGCCGAGGACGCCTCGGCGGTGGTGAGAGAGATCGCGACCGTCGTCGAGGGCAAGGAGGAAGTGGCCCGGATCGCGGTGCTGGTGCTCCTGGCCGGCGGGCACCTGCTGATCGAGGACATCCCCGGCGTCGGCAAGACGATGCTCGCCAAGTCCCTCTCCGCCGCGCTCGGCGCGGACCGCCACCGCATCCAGTTCACCCCCGACCTGCTGCCCGGCGACGTGACCGGCGCGAGCGTGTTCAACCAGGCCAGCGGCGAGTTCGAGTTCCGTCCCGGCGCCGTGTTCACGCAGATCCTGCTGGCCGACGAGATCAACCGGGCCTCCCCGAAGACCCAGTCCGCGCTGCTCGAGGCGATGGAGGAGCGGCAGGTCAGCGTCGACGGCACCACCTACGCGCTTGCCGAGCCGTTCATGGTCGTCGCGACCGCCAACCCCGTCGAGATGGAGGGCACCTATCGCCTCCCCGAGGCGCAGCGCGACCGCTTCCTCGCCCAGACCTCGATGGGCTATCCCGTCGCCTCCGCCGAGGCGCGGATGCTCGAGGCGCAGGCCGGGCCCGTGGCAGCAGGGGACCGGGAGGTGGTCGACGCGGTCCGCCGCCGCACCAGCCCCGAGAGGATCGCCGCTCAGGTGCGGGCGGTGCGCAGCGTCTACGCCTCGCCCGTGATCCTGCAGTACGTGGTGCGCCTGGCGGAGGCGACCCGCTCCCACCCCCAGGTCACCCTCGGCGCCTCGCCCCGCGCGGCCGTGCACCTGGTGCGCGCGGCGAAGGCGAACGCCGCGCTCGCCGCCCGCACCTTCGTCACCCCGCAGGACATCGCCGACGTCATCTTCCCCGTCTGGCGCCACCGGCTCCATCTGACCCCGCAGGCGCTCTCCCGCGGCGCGAGCGCCGGGGAGCTCGTGGACCAGGTCCTGCGCAGCACCCCGCAGACGTGAGGGGCCGCGCACGCACGATCCTCCGCCCCACCGGGCGGGGCGTCGTCGTGCTCGTGGCCTGCGCGGCGCTGTGGCTCCTGGGCGACCTCACCCGCATCGAGCCCGCCCGGCAGCTCGCCGCCGGCCTCGTGCTGGTCCTCGCCGTCGGCGCGATCGGGATCCTCGTCGTCAGCCGCGGCATCTCCCCGCGGCGCCGGGTCGTGGACGACGCGGTGCCCGTCGGCGGTTCCGCCCGAGTGATGCTCGAGATGCAGGACCGCCCGTGGATCACCGTCGTGCCGCTCGGCCGGGGCGTGGTGCGCGAGCACCTCCCGGAGGAGCTCGGCGGTCAGGGCGACCTGCCGCTGGCGATGCGCATGCCGCACGTGCTGCACGTGGGCCGTCGCGGCGGCCATGCGCTCGGCCCGTACTCGGTCCTGGTGCGCGACGTGTTCGGGCTGTTCCACCTCCGCCGCACCGTCGAGGACGGCCTGCGGATCACCGGCCTGCCCGTGGTGGCCGAGATGTCGACCGCCGCGGAGCGCTCGACCGGCATCGCCGACAGCGCCGTGGCCGGCGCGGCGCCCGTCGCGGGGGCGGGGGAGATCGGCCCGATCGCCCGCCCGTATGCCACCGGCGACGACATCCGCCGCATCCACTGGCGGGCCAGCGCCCGCACCGGCACGCTGATGACCCGCGAGGACGAGCCGACCGCGAGCCGCAGCGCCGTGGTCGTGCTGGACACCACCCGGCGGGACGGGCTCGAGGGGCAGGTCGAGGAGGCGCTCGTCTCCCATGCCGCGACCGTGCTGGACTCCCTGGGCCGCAACGGCTGGGAGGTGCGGATCGTGGACGCCTCGGGCGACGAGATCACCCGCGCCCAGCGCCGACGCGGCGTCCCCGGCCCGTCCCTGCTGGGGGGCGAGGCCGACGCGCTCGAGCGCCGCGCCTCCCTCCTCGCTCTCGCCGAGGTCGACTTCGACGACGACGAGCAGCACGGCGTGGGCCGCGACCACGCCGCCGGCCATGCCGAGCTCGCGATCGCGCTCGGCGCCGACCTGGGCGAGCCCTTCGCCGGCCTCGAGCTGGACCGCTTCGCCGGCCGCGCCACGCGCCGCACCGCGATCGCGCTGGACGCGGCTCTGCCCGAGGAGGAGCCCGAGACGCCCCGTCGTGCCCGCCGCATCGGCCCCGCCGACGGCGACGACTTCGGCCACGCACACGAGCAGCACGCCGAGCAGCTCGCCGCCGCGCGCGCCCAGCGTCCGCCGCGCTGCTCGCGCCTGGGCACCTGGGCCCTCGTGCGCGGCTCCTCCGCCGACACCCTCGACGACCTGCTCACCACCGCCGTGGAGGAGCCGCGATGAGCCCGCTGATGGGCCGCCCCTCGCTCGAAGGCCCCCACCTCACCGGCCGCGCCCTGCTGCTCCTGGTCGCGCTGCTGCTCGCCGCCGCGCCCACCTCCCAGCTGCTGGCCGGCGCGTCCTGGCTGGTGCTGACCCTGACCGGCGCCGCTCCCGTGATCCTCGGCGGGATCGTGCTGCGTCACCTGCTCTCCCGGACCGCGCTGGTGCCGCTGCTCCAGCTGGGCCTGATCCTCGTGCTGATGCTCGTCGTCGAGACGGCGCAGGGGCTCGCCCCGTGGTCCGACGGGCCGGTCGTGGTCCTCGCCTCCCAGCCCGAGGTGCTGCGGCTCGGCGTGCAGGAGCTCGCCTCCGGCCTGCCGCCGATGGTGCTCGGCGGGCCCGGGACCGTGATCATCGTCGTGCTCGTCGCGCTGCTCGCCCTGCTGCTGGACCTGCTGTACCTCGACCTCGGCTGGCACACCCCCACCGCCCTGCTGCTGATGGGCACCGTGCTCGTGCCCGCGCTGCAGCAGCCCTCGGGCGGGGCGTGGTGGCAGGTGGCCGCGCCGGTCGCCGCCGGCGCCGCCGTCCTCGCCGTCCGCACCGTCCACGGGGACCCGCGCTATCTCGAAGGGGACCGCCGCCCGCAGGCCGGACCCGTCCCCGCGCCCGGCCGCACCCTCGGCGCCGCGGTCCTGTGCGTCGCGCTCGTCGCCGCCGGCGCCCCCGTGCTCGGCGCGGCCCTGCCCCAGCTGGTCCCGCCGCGGATCGCGCTGAACGTCGACGTGCTGAACCGCTGGAAGGACCCCGACACCCCGCAGCTCGGCCCCGTCATGATCGACGACGACGTCTCCGTGCGCCGCTCCCTGCTCGAGCAGTCCGACACCGAGGTGCTGCGTTACACCACCACCGCCGAGGACCCCTCCTACCTCCGCCTGCGCACCCTGAACCGCTTCGACGGGGAGACCTTCCACGCCGGCGACGAGGAGGAGCCGAACCTCGCCTCCTCCTTCTCCGACGCCCGCGATGACGGCAGGGCGGTCAGCGGCGGCACGGGCGATCTCGAGGAGACCGACGTCCAGGTGATGAGCCTCGGCGGGGACCGGCTGCCGATGCCGGAGAACGTGCGCGAGGTGCGCACCGCGAGCCCCGCGCTGGACCGTGCGCTCACCCTGCGGCCGGTCGACGGAGAGGCGGCGCTCGACTTCGTCCCCGAGGGACTGACCGGGCAGCAGTACACCGTGCTCTCCGAGCCGCGCTCCTCCACCCCCGAGCAGCTCCGCGCGGTCACGCCCGCCGCGGCGAGCGCCCCCTTCGACTCCGGCTACACCGACCGCGCCGAGGTGCCGCAGGTCGCGGCCGACCTCGCCGAGCAGCTCGTCCAGGACGCCGGGGCGGAGAACGGCTTCGACGCGGCCGTCGCCTTCCAGGACTACTTCCGCACCGCCTTCGCCTACTCCCTCACCGTGAACACCCCGCCGGGGGAGGACCCGCTCGAGTCCTTCCTCGAGGACCGGATCGGCTACTGCGAGCAGTTCGCCTCGACCTTCGCGCTGATGATGACCGCGCAGGGATATGCGACACGGGTCGTCATCGGCTTCACCGCCGGGGACGCCGACGGGGACGAGCGCGCCGTCAGCGCCCGCAACGCCCATGCCTGGCCCGAGGTGTGGTTCGGCCCCGAGCACGGCTGGGTCCAGTTCGAGCCCACCCCCGCCGCCGCGAACAACGGAGTGCGCACCCCCGAGGTCACCGACCTCTCCGCGAGCGAGGAGGACGTCGACGCTCCCGAGGCGACCCCCGACACCCCGACCGCCGACGAGGAGAGCGTGAGCAGCGAGGAGGGCACCACCGAGGAGCAGAGCAGCGCGAGCACCGAGGAGGACGAGACCGCCGAGCAGGGCCCCTCACCCCAGACGGTCCAGCGCATCGAGTGGGGCACCGTGAGCGTGCTCGGCCTCGGCGCGCTCCTGGCCGCCGCCGCGGCCGCCGTGGTGCTGGTGATCCGGCGCCGACGGATCCGACATCGCGAGGAGCGCTGGGCGACGCTCGGCGGCGGCGCAGGGGAGCGCGGCGCAGAAGAAGGCGGGAGCGGAGAGCCCGCTGCGGAGAGCAGGGGCGGCCCGTCCGGTGCGTCGGGCGACGCCTCCGCCGCCGCGCTCGAGACCGAGCGGCTGCGCCGCGCCGCCGGCGAGCTGGCCTGGTCGGAGCTGACCCACGAGCTCGAGGTGCGGGCGACGGCGATCCGCTGGCTGGGCCTCACCGGCGCCTGGGGCAGGCCGCCGACGCGCCTCGCGATGGACCCGGCGCTGCCCCCGCACCGCGCCGTCCAGGACCTTCTGGACCAGATCGCGGAGGGCCCGGGGGAGGTCACCGCCGAGGACCGCGCCGCCGCCGCCCGCCTCGCCGACGCCTATACCGCCGCCGCCTACGCCGCCCCGCTCCCGGCAGCCGCGAGGACGACCGGGCACGACGGCACGGGAGCCACTCCGGGCGGCACGGCGACCAGGGTCGACGCCGAGACCGCCCCCGCGGAGCAGCGCCTTCAGCACCCCCTGCGCCACGACGCCGACCGCATCGTCGAGCTCATCCGCACCGCACGCTGAGCCGCGCGGGGCCGGGTCAGTCCTTGGACGGAGCGGCGACGTCGGCCGCGCCGGGAGCGTCCTCGGCCGCCGCCCGGTTCTCCCGCGCCCCGGCGTTCAGGCCGAAGAGGCGGTGCGGGGCCTGCTCCTCGAAGATCCTCGCCGCGCGCAGCGAGTCGACCTCGCCCACCACGGGGTTCGGCTGGTGGGTGCCGCGGGTGCCGCCGTACAGCGAGACGAGGTTCATCGCGACAGCGCGCTGGTTGCGGTGGCCGAGCATCTTGGTGATGTGCACGCCGAGCCAGGCCGCCCAGCCCACCGAGCCGGAGAGGCCGCCGACGAAGGGGATCTCCGCGATCGCGGCATGGCGGCCGATGGTGGCCATGGTGCCGAGGTTCGTGTAGGTGAACTCCGGGCGGGGCTTGCCCTTCACGTCGGCCGCGATCGACTTGGCGACCGCCGCGCCGGTCTGGATCGCAGGCTGTGCGAGCTGGGGGAGGGGCTCGTCCTGCGAGGCGATGTCGCCGGCGGCGTACACGCCCGGGAAGCCCTTGACCTGCAGCGTGTCGTCCACGGCGAGGCGGCCGCGCTTGTCCTGCGGCAGGCCCCACTCGGAGACGGCCTCGGGGATCGCGACGCCCGCGGCCCAGATGGTGATGTCGGACTCGAGGATCGAGTCGTCGTCGAGGACGACGTGGTCGTAGCCGACCTCCTTCACGCCGTGGCCGAGGCGGAGCACGACCCCGCGGTCGCGCAGCTCGTCCGCCGCGTACTGGCGGTACTTGTCGCTGAACTCCTTGAGCAGCTCGTCGCCGCGCTGCAGCACCGTGACCCGCAGGGTTCCCGGATCCATCTCGGGATAGAGGATGTCCAGCTCCTGCATGCGGAAGTCCGCGAGGGCGCCGGCGATCTCCACGCCCGTCGGCCCGCCGCCGACGATGCAGACGTGCAGCTTGTCGTGGGTGACGCCGGCCTCGCGGCTGGAGCGCTCGAGCTCGGAGAAGATCCGGTCGCGGATCGCGAGGGCCTGCGCGCGCGTGTACATCGGCATCGCGTGCTCCTCGGCGCCCGGGGTGCCGAAGTAGGTGGTGGTCGCGCCGTTGGCGAGCACCAGGTAGTCGTAGGAGAGCTCCTGATCGCCGCGCTGGCCCTCGTTGAGCGTGACGACCTTCCGCTCCGGGTCGACGCCGACCACCTCGCCCTGCCGGTAGCGCATGTTGGGGACCTTCAGCGAGAGGCCGCGCAGGAACATGGTGACGTCGCCCGGGTTCAGGCCCGCGGTCGCCACCTGGTACAGCAGCGGCTGGAAGGTCTTGTAGACGTTGCGGTCGATGAGGGTGACGCGCACACGGGCGTCGCGCAGGCCCAGCACGGCGTTGGCGCCGGCGAAGCCACCGCCCACGATGACCACGTGGGGCCAGCTCGCGCCGTCCTTCGCGGGGACCGTGGGGCGACGGGTGAGGAAGGGCAGCGACATGGGGAGGACTCCTAGGGGCGACGCGTCGGCCGACGGGGCGCGGCGGTGGCCGGCCAGGTCGTGCACCGCGTCTGATCGAGGGAGAGAGCGGCGGAGTGAGCGGGCTTCGGGCGGAGGCGGGATATCCGTCGGCCGGTCCGAGATCGTCGGGCCGATGCCGCGATACGGGCGACCCGGTCCGTCCAGAGTCCTCACCGATGCTACCCACTCCGCCGCCCGTCGGCACAGCGGACGGCGGGACGGGTCGTCACGATTCACATCCTCCGCGGCTCCCGCGGTGACTCGGGTCTCCCTGCGCGACGCCGTCGGCGACGGGTGCGCAGCGGAGCTCCCGATCGGCAAAAGGTTCGTCAAACGCAGCAATGCTGCAGGTCAAGAAGCCAGCGCAGCGGGGTGATGCAGATGAACTCTCGGTGACGGCTCGATACCGGATCGGGGAAAACAGGTCCTGACGCCTCCCGATGGGGTGAGATGACATGGCGCACCCGTGCGCCCTCCTCGACTCCGCCTCGTCCCCGGGAGCCTCCTCCATGCGTGTCCACCTCGCCCGCCGCGCCGTCCGCGGTGCGACCGTCGGCCTCGGCGCCGCCGCCCTCGCCGTCTCAGGCGCCCTCGCGCCGCTCGGCGCGACCGCCGCCGAGCCCGGTCAGCAGATCACCCTCATGGGTTTCAACGACTTCCACGGCGCCCTCGGCGGCGCCTCGGCCCTGGCCTGCCAGGTCGAGACGGTGCGCGCCGAGAGCGAGACCTCGTTCCTCTTCTCCGCCGGTGACAGCGTGGGCGGCTCCGCCTTCGAGTCCGCGGTGCAGAACGACGAGCCGACGATCGACGTGCTGAACGCCCTAGGCGTCGACGCCACCGCGATCGGCAACCACGAGTACGACCAGGGGCAGGACGACCTCACGGGCCGCATCGAGCCGCGCACCGAGTTCCCCGACCTCGCCGCGAACGTCTACGACGCCGACGGCGAGCGGGTGCACGACGCGTTCACGATCGTCGAGCGCGACGGCGTGAAGGTCGCCGTGATCGGGGCCGTCACCACGAAGACCGTCGGCAAGGTCAGCCCGGCCGCGATCGAGGGGCTCACCTTCGGCGACCCCGTCGACGCGGTCAACGACGTGATCGTCGAGCTCGAGGCCGACGGGGTCGAGTACGACGCCGCGGTCGCGCTCTACCACGAGGGCGCCTCCGGCAGCGGGGAGGTCGGCTCCGCCCCGGAGAACTCCGACCCCATCTTCGACAAGATCGTCTCCGAGACGGACGCCGAGGTCGACGCGATCTTCAACGGCGACTCCCACCGCACGTACGCCTACCAGGCCGCGGTCCCCGGCGAGGAGGGCGAGACCCGCCCGATCCTCCAGACCGGCGCGAGCGCCGCCAACCTCGGCACCGTCACCCTCCAGCGCGGCACCGGGGACGACACCGACTGGGACGTCGCCGTCGAGCCCGCGCTGCGCCCCACCGACGCCGAGTGCGCGACCTCCACCCCCGTCACGGAAGAGGTCTCCTCGATCGCGCAGACGGCGATCGACGAGGCCGCCGTCGTCGGTGCCGAGCCCGTCGGCTCGATCACCGGTGACATCACCACCTCCTGGGACGACTCCAAGGCCGCCTACGTCGACGGCGCGCGCACCCCGATCGAACCGGTCGGCAACCAGGCCACCACCAAGGGCGACAACCGCTTCCGCCACTCCGCGGCCGGCAACATGCTCGCCGACTCCATGAAGTGGTACCTCGAGGACGCCGGGCTCGCGGGCGAGAGGGAGGTCATCGGCTTCATGAACCCCGGCGGCATCCGCGCCGAGCTGTGGGACGCCTCCTCACCCACCGGCGAGGGCGACGGCGTGGTCACCTACGCCGAGGCCAACGGCATGGTGCCCTTCGGCAACACCCTCAACTCCGGCGAGGTCACCGGCGCCCAGTTCGAGCAGATGCTCGAGGAGCAGTGGCAGCGCAAGGCCGACGGCGCCGGCGTGGACGAGGGCGACGAGTCCTTCCTCGCCTTCAGCGTCTCCGAGAACGTCGAGTACGTCTTCGACAGCAGCCGCGAGAGGGACGACCGCATCCGCGAGATCCTCGTGAACGGCGAGCCGATCGACCCCGAGGGGACCTACACGATCGTCACCGCGAGCTTCCTCTTCGAGGGCGGCGACAACATGTGGGCGCTCTCCGAGGCGCAGGACGTGCGCGACTCCGGCGTGCTGGACCGCGACGCGTTCATCTCCTATCTCGAGGCCCACCCCGACCTCGCCCCCGACTACTCGCAGCGTCAGGCCGACCTCCAGCTCGTCGTCGGCGCGGACGGCGAGGCCCCGGTGCTGCGGCTCTCGGGCCTCGAGTCCCAGAGCCTCGGCGCCCCCGAGATCACCTCCGTGACCGTCGACGCGGGCGAGCACGGCACCTTCGAGACGCCCTACGCGAAAGACGAGGAGTCCGGCGAGCTCCTCGCCGACGTCACCCTCCCCGCGGACCTGTGCGCCACGGAGGCCTCGCCCGTCCCGCTCACCATCACGACCGACCCCGCGGCCGGCACCTCGATCGAGACCGAGCTGCCCGTGAGCGAGGACTGCGGCGGGGCGGCCGACGGCGTCGTCCTCCCCGGCGACCTGCAGATCAACGAGATCTACGGCGGCGGCGGCAACTCCGGCTCGACCTTCACCCACGACTTCGTCGAGCTCGTGAACACCTCCGACGAGCCGATCGACCTCGCCGGCTGGTCCCTCCAGTACGCCTCCGCGACCGGCACCTTCAACGCCCCCGGAGTCCTCGCCCTCGAGGGCACCGTCCCCGCCGGCGGCACCTTCCTGATCCAGCTCGCGAAGGGCGCCGGCGGCACCGAGGCGCTGCCCGAGCCCGACCTCACCGGCACCACCGCCGTCTCCGGCACCCAGGGCGTCTTCGCCCTCTCCGACTCCGAGGGCCGCCTGGTCTGCACGGGCAGCGCCTGCGCCGACGAGCCCGCGGTCGTCGACCTCGTCGGCTGGGGCGGCGCGACCACCTTCTCCGGCACCGCCCCCGCCCCGCGCACCACGAACGCGACCTCCGTCGCGCGCGTCGCCGCGACCGGTGAGAACTCCACCGACTTCGTCGCCGGCGAGCCGACGCCCACCAACTCCGGCGGCGACGGCACCGATCCCGAGGAGCCGGGCGAGCCCGGCGAAACGGTCGAGGCGAGCATCGCCGAGATCCAGGGCACCGGCGCGCAGAGTCCGATGGTCGGGAAGAACGTGGTCACCGAGGGCGTCGTCACCGCGGTCTACGCGACCGGTGGCCTGAACGGCTACGTCATCCAGACCGGCGGCACCGGAGGCGCGCTGGACTTCTCCACGCACAAGGGCTCCACCGCCGTGTTCGTGCACTCCCCGGAGACCGCCGACCAGGTCGCGATCGGGGACTCGGTGCGCGTGACCGGCGAGGTCTCCGAGTACTACGACTCCACCCAGATCTCCGTCGGCGCCGAGGGCCTCGAGCAGCTCGATCAGGCGCTCGAGCCCGCCCAGCCCGCGACCCTCGCCGGCGGCTTCCCCACCGAGGAGACGCAGCGCGAGAGCATCGAGCACATGCTCTACCTGCCCGGCGCGGAGGAGTTCACCGTCACCGACGTGTACAGCACCAACCGCTTCGGCGAGGTGGCCCTCGCGATCGGCGACCAGCCGCTGCAGCAGGCCGGTGACATCATGCGCCCCGGCGCGGAGGCCACCGCCTACTACGAGAGCCGCGACGCGCTCAAGGTGCTGCTCGACGACGGCCGCACCACGAACTTCCAGAACAACCCCACCCAGCCGATGAGCTGGCTGACCACCGAGGAGCCCGTCCGGGTCGGGGCCACCCCCTCCTTCACCGAGCCCGTCGTGGTCGCCTACTCCTTCGACCAGTGGCGCCTGAACACCACCACCCCGTGGGAGTCGGCCGACACCGACGGCGTCGACTTCGAGAACACCCGCCAGGACGCGCCCGACCCCGTCGGCGGTGACCTGCAGGTCAGCACCTTCAACGTGCTGAACTACTTCACCACCCTCGGCGAGGACACCCCCGGCTGCGAGCCCTACACCGACATCGACGGGAACGGCACCACCGTGCGCGGCGGCTGCGACCTGCGCGGCGCGTGGGGCGCCGACGACCTCGAGCGCCAGCAGTCCAAGATCGTCGAGGCGATCTCCGGCACCGGAGCCGACGTGGTGGGCCTGACCGAGATCGAGAACTCGGCACGCCTCGGGGAGGAGGCCGACGAGGCCACCGCCACCCTGGTCGCCGCGCTGAACGAGAAGCACGGCGAGGGCACCTGGGACTACATCCCCACCGGCGAGGCCTACGCCGCGCAGGGTCTGGACGGCGGCCAGGACGTGATCACCAACGCGATCATCTTCAAACCCGCCGAGGTGCGCCCCGAGGGGCAGATGCAGATCCTCGCCGACGACCCTGCCTTCGACAACGCCCGCGAGCCGCTCGGCCAGGTGTTCGTGCCGATCGACGGCGACGGTGCCCAGCAGGTCGAGGGCGAGCCGTTCTTCTTCACCATCAACCACTTCAAGTCCAAGGGCTCGGCCGACGCCGAGGACTCCGGCCTCCCGGCCGACCCGGTCCAGGGCAACGCCCGCACCTCCCGCCTCCAGCAGGCCGAGGCGCTGCTGACCTGGGGCGAGCAGACCGCATCCGAGCTCGGCGTCGAGGACGTCCTGCACGGCGGCGATTTCAACTCCTACACCCAGGAGGAGCCGCTGCAGACGTTCTACGAGCAGGGCTTCGTCAACCTCGGCGAGACCCACGACCCGGAAGGCTGGTCCTACAGCTTCGGCGGCATGGTCGGCTCGCTCGACCACGTCATCGCCTCCCCGTCGGCCGCCGAGCGCGTCACCGGCGCGACCGACTGGCAGATCAACGGCCCCGAGTCGGTGATGGCCCAGTACGGCCGGTACAACAACAACGCGGTGAACCTCTACGAGGAGGGCCCCTTCGCCTCCTCCGACCACGACCCGATGATCGTGGGCCTGGACGCCGGGTACGAGGAGGCGCCGACGCTCCCGGACTTCACCGACGTGCGACCCACCCACGAGCACTACGACGAGATCATGTGGGCGGCCGGCAGCGGCATCGTCCCCGGTGGAGAGGACGGCACCTTCCGTCCCACCCGCGCCGCGGACCGCGTCACCCTCGCCGCGGCCCTGTACGAGCTGGCGGGCCGTCCCGAGGTGGAGGTCCCCGCGAGCTCGCCGTTCAAGGACGTGAAGGCCGATCACCCGCACTACGAGGCGATGCTGTGGGCCGAGTCCGAGGGCGTGCTCACCGTCAACAAGGGCGGCGCGTTCCGCCCGAGCGCGGCGCTGAGCCGGGGCATGGTCGCCGAGGCGCTGTACGCCGCGGCCGGCTCGCCCGAGGCAGGCTCGCCGAGCGGTGACGTGCAGGCCGACGCGATCGCGTGGCTGCAGGCCGAGGGCCTCGACGAGGGCATCGTGGACGGGGACGACCTCCGCCCGAACTCCCGCGTCGACCGCGCCGAGACCGCCGCCTGGCTGTACCGTTTGGACCGCCTGTGAGCGCGGGGGCGGTGCCCGCCGCACTCTCCCGCCGCCTCGGACTGCGCGACGCGGTGGTGATCGGCCTCGCCTCGATGATCGGGGCCGGTGCCTTCGTCTCCCTCGGCGCCGCCCAGGACCTCGCCGGATCGCTCGCCCCGGCGGCGGTGCTGGTCGCCGCCGTGGTCGCGCTGTGCAATGCGACCTCGACCGCGCAGCTCGCCGCCCAGCACCCCGCCGCGGGCGGCACCTACCACTACGGCCGCGAGCGACTCGGGCCCTGGTGGGGGTTCCTCGCCGGCTGGTGCTTCGTGATCGGCAAGACCGCCTCCTGCGCCGCGATGGCGCTGGTCGTCGCCGCGTATCTCGTGCCCGAGCCGTTCCAGCGACCCGTCGCTGCGCTCCTGGTCGTGGTGCTGACGGGCGTGAACCTGGTCGGCATCACCCGCACCGCGGTGCTCGCCCGGGTGCTGGTCACGGTCGCGCTCGCCGCGCTCGTGCTGACCGGGGTTCGGCTGCTCGTCGGGATCGTGGCGGGCGGTCCGACGGGAGGCGCGGGCGACGGGGCCGGTGCCGGGACGTGGGAGGTGCCCGGCCCCCTCTCCGGGCAGGCCGCTGGGCTGTGGGACGGCGGGATCGCGGCCGTCGCCGGCGCGGGGGAGGGCGGTGCGCTCGGCATCGTCCTCGCCGTCGCGCAGGCCGCGGCGCTGATGTTCTTCGCCTTCGCCGGCTACGCCCGGGTGGCGACCCTCGGCGAGGAGGTCGTCGCGCCGCGGCGCACCATCCCCCGCGCGATCCTGCTCGCGCTCGCCGCGGTCAGCGCGCTCTACCTGGTGCTGTCGGTGATCCTCGTGCTCGTGGGGCCGGCGCCGGGTGCGCAGGGCTGGGGCCCGGCGCCCTTCCGTGCGGCGCTGGACGCGGTCGGCGCGGGCGGGGTCTGGGCCGTGGTGGTGACCATCGGCGCGGTCGCGGCGGCCTCCGGCGCGCTGCTCGCCCTGGTCGCGGGCATCTCCCGCACCGTGCTCGCCATGGCCCGGGAGCGGGACCTGCCGCCCGTGCTCGCGCACGTCAGCCCCCGCTTCTCGGTCCCGCAGCGGGCGGAGGCCGCGGCCGGCATCGCGGTGGTGCTGCTCGTGCTGCTCGCTTCCGACGTGCTGGTCGCGATCGCCGCCTCGTCCTTCGGCGTGCTGCTCTACTACGCGGTCGCGAACCTCGCCGCGCTCACCCAGACGGGGCAGTGGCGGCTGTTCCCGAAGGCCATGCAGTGGCTCGGCCTCGTCGGCTGCGTGCTGCTCGTCGCCGCGCTGCCCGGTCGCACGATCGTGGCGGGCCTGGTGCTCGTCGCCGTCGGCCTCGCCTACCGCGGGCTCGTGCTCGCGGTGCGGCGGTGACCGGCGCCGACGCTGTCCCGGCCCGGCCCTGGTGCCCCCGCTGTCCTGCTTGCCCTCCCGCCCGGCACCGCTGAACGTGCTGCCCAGCGCCGGCCGGCCCCGCCACCCTGCGCCGCCGAGTCGATCGACGTCCCGTACCACTTCACTGGTACCTGAGGTCGATCGTCTGGCCGGGTGCGGGCCGCAGCGGGCACAGCGCCGAGTTGTTCGACGTCCCGTACCGCTTTCCTGGTACCTGTGGTCGATCGACTGGCCGGGTGTGGGCCACAGCGGATCGAGCGCCGAGTTGTTCGACGTCCCGTACCGCTTTCCTGGTACCTGAGGTCGATCAACTGGCCGGGTCGGGTCGCCGTCGACTCCCTTATTGCATAAGGGTTGACTTATATGGCTGTGCGGGTGGAGCATGGGCGCATGCACGCGCTCGACGTCCTCGGCGACCCGGTGCGGCGACGGATCCTCGAGCTCCTCGCCGACGGCGGGGAGCTCAGCGCGGGGGAGATCGGCGAGATCGTGCAGCAGGAGTTCGGGATCAGCCAGCCGGCCGTCTCCCAGCACCTGCGCGTCCTGCGCGAGCACGGCTTCGCCACCGTCCGCCCGGAGGGACGTCGTCGCCTCTACTCCCTCGACCCCCGCGGCCCGCGCGAGGCGAGGGAGTGGCTGACGCCCTTCGAGCGGTTCTGGCTGCCGAAGCTCGACGCGCTCGGCACCGAGCTCGCTCGCGGAAAGCGCACCCGTCGCCTCGCCGCCGAGCGTGCAGAGAGCTCCGGCCCCGCCGCCGGCCCCACCGACCCCGCGGTGAACGCGCCGCACACAGACCCTGCGACGGGCACCCCGCCCGCCGCGACGGCCCCCGCGACCGAGAAGGAGACCTGACATGGTCGACGTCCCCGCCCAGCTGCAGTCCGTCACCCGCGCCTATCGCACCGAGGAGCGCGACGGCGAGCAGATGCACGTCCAGTCCCTTGAGCAGACCTACCCCACCGCCCTCGCCGACGTGTGGGAGGCCGTCACCTCGGCCGAGCGCATCCAGCGCTGGTTCCTGCCGGTCAGCGGCGACCTCCGCCTCGGCGGCCGCTACCAGTTCGAGGGCAACGCTGGCGGCGAGATCACCGCCTGCGAGCCGCCGTCGGCCGGCGCCGCCGAGTTCTCCGCCACTTGGGAGGCCATGGGCTCCGTGTCATGGCTGACCGTGCGCCTGGCCGAGGTCGGGGGTGAGCGCACCAGCTTCGAGCTCGAGCACACCAGCCGCGTCGCCGACGTCCCCGCCGAGATGTGGGAGACCTTCGGCCCCGGCGCGACCGGCGTCGGCTGGGACGGCGGCCTGCTGGGTCTCTCGCTCCACCTCGGCGATGTGGAGGGCTCGCTCTCCCCGGCCGAGGCGGAGGCCTGGGCGGGCACCGACGAGGGCCGCTCCTTCTACCGCGGCGCCGCCGATGGCTGGGCCGTCGCGCACGCGGCCTCCGGCGAGGACCCTGCCGTCGCCCAGCAGCGGGCCGACGCGACCTACGGCTTCTACACCGGCACCGAGGCCTGATCCCCGCAGCCCTGCTCAGACCGCCCGGGCGATCACCACGAACTCCCTGCCCGGGCGGTCCGGCGCGTCCCGGACCTCCTCGACGTCGAATCTGGCGGCCTCGAGCGAAGCGCGCAGCTCCGCCTCGTCCCGCCAGCGCAGTGTCGAGGTCGACGTCAGCACGGTCCCGTCCTCGAAGCGGAACTCGTCGGAGAAGGTCACCAGCGGCAGCGCGACCTCGAACCCCGTCGAACGCTGCCGGATCGTGCCCACCCCGGGCACCTCGTGGACCGTCTCGGCCGTGTCGGCCTGCCACTCCTCCCAGGCCCGTCGCTCCGGCCGACGGCTCTCGAACACCAGCACCCCGCCACGCCGCAGCGCGCGGCGGATCCCGCGCAGCGTCGCGGCCCAGGCCTCGTCGGTCGTGAACACCTGAGCGACGTTGCCGGTCATCACGGCGGCGTCGGCAGCGAGCGGCGGGAGGTCCTCGGCGGTGCCGTGAAGCCAGGTCGCCGACTCGGCATGGGGCTTGGCGCGGGCCACCTCGAGGGAGGCGAGGGCAGGGTCGATCCCGGTCACGGCCAGTCCGTCGGCCGCGAGCAGAGCGGCGAGGGAGCCGGTGCCGCAGCCGATGTCGATCACCGTGCGCGCGCCGTGCTCGGCGAGGATCGCCCGGTAGTGGGGGAGGTCGTCGCGCTCGCCGTCGAGGACGTCGTAGCAGGCGGCCAGGCGCGGCTCGGCGAAGAGCGCGTCGGGTTCGGGCTGGGAACCGGGGGAGCTCTCTGTCATGGCGCCGACGCTACGGCGCTGCGGGGTCTCCGACCAGCGAATACCCGGTGGCCTCCCTGACCGTCACACGAACGAGGTCCAGGTGGTCTCGGCGTCGATCAGCCAGTGGTTGCGCAGTGTGAGCGCGCGCTCGACCGCGGCCAGCACACCGGCGACCGTGACCGAGATGTTCAGCCAGGCGGGCAGCTGGATCGGCGAGGTGAAGGCGCCGACCCGCTCGGCGACCGGCGGGATGCTCGTGATCAGCTCCGCGGCCTGTGGAAGCATCAGCACCACCCCGATCAGCAGCACCACGATCGCGAGCGCGCCGAGCAGCCGGCTCGCCCCGGGGTGGCGTCGGCCGAAGCGGGCGCGCAGGCCCTCGAGGGAGCGGGGGTGCGGGCGCAGGGTCGTGGCCGGGCCGTCGTCGGAGGGGACGAGGTGCATCCGGGAGAGGCCGTAGCTGCCGATCGCGACCTCGACCGTCCCTCCCGGCACCTCGAAGGCGACCGGAGAGTTCGCGATGTGGAGCTGTCGGCCGTCGCGGTAGAAGGAGATCGGCGCGTGCCGCGCGCCCTCGGCGATCCTCCCGCCCTCGAGCTCGGTGGCCAGATAGCGCACGTCCACGATGTACGACGCCTCGCGACCTGCCCCGTCATCGGGGTCCAGGACGAACTGGGTGCGGGTGAGCGTCTGCCACCAGCGCAGGTCCTTCAGCGCGCTGCCGTCGCCGGGCTTCGCGCGGCCGAGCTGTCGCTGTCGGCGCAAGCGCTGGAACATGGTCCTCCCGGGGCAGGCGGCGCATGGCCGTGGGGCGTCGAACGCCTCCATCCCATCGGATGCGGAGGAGCGACGCCAGTGCGATCTGTCATCTCCTCCGAAGGGAGGAGATGCGCCGGCGGGGGAGGAGCGGCACGGAGGGGAGAGGGCTCGGCTCAGCCGGCCCGGAGCGCGCGCGGCAGCTCCTCGAGCAGCCGCAGCCACAGCTCCGAGGCGGCCGGGTAGCTCGGCACCGCATGGCGCAGCACGTGCACCGGCACCGCGCCGACGATCGCGATCGTCGCGGCGTGCAGCAGCTCGGAGGCCTCGGGGCCGACGAACGTCGCACCCACGAGGGTGCGGGTGCCGAGGTCGACGACGATCTGCGCGGTGCCGGTGACGTCGTCGCGCAGCAGCGCGGAGCCGGCCGCCCCGCCGAAGGGCACCTGTGCGGTCACCACCCGGTGCCCGGCCTCGCGGGCCTCCGCCTCGGTGAGGCCGACGGCCGCGACCTGCGGATCCGTGAACACGACCTGCGGCACCGGCACCTGGTCGGGCACCGGCTCCGCCGCCTCCCCGGTCGCGGCGGCGAGGATCCGCTGCCCGATCACGCGGGCGCGGTACTTCCCCCAGTGCGTCAGCGGCGCCTCCCCGCTCGCATCGCCCACCGCGTGCAGCCAGTCCGGCAGCGTCCCGCCGCCGGTGACGTCCTCGGGGGACAGGCCGACGGTCTCGAGGCCCACGTCGTCCAGCCGCGGACGGCGCCCGGTCGCGACGAGCACCTCGTCGGCCTCGAGTGTTTCGCGACGGCCGTCGGCCTCGATCTCGAGACGCACCCGGCCGCCGTGGAGCCGGCCCAGGCCCGTGTCTCGGACGTCCTCGCGCGCACCGGCGCGCACCGAGGTCCCGAGTCGCACGTCGACGCCGAGGCCCCGCAGCGCCTCGAGCACGTGGCGGCCGGCGAACGGCTCCAGTCCTCGCAGCAGCGCGTCCCCGCGCGCCAGCATCGTGACCCGGGTGCCGAGCGCGGCCATCCAGGTCGCGGCCTCGACCGCGACCACACCGCCGCCGACGATCACCAGCTCGTCCGGCACCTCCACCACGCCCGTCGCATCGCGCGAGGTCCACGGCGCGAGCTCCCGCAGCTCCGCGGGGATCCTGGGCACGGATCCGGTGGCGAGGACGACGGCGCGCTCGGCGACGAGGCGCTGCGGGGCGCGCCCGTCGGCCCCGACGACCTCGACCTCGCGCTCGCCGACGAACCGGCCGTGCCCGCGCACCACGTGCAGCCCCGCCCCCTCGGCCCAGGAGACCTGGCCCTCGTCGGAGTAGTGGGAGACCCAGGTATCGCGCCGGGCCAGCAGCGCCTCGGCGTCGACCTCGGGAGTGGTGATCCCCGGCAGGTGCGCGGCGGCGTCCGCGACGGCGAGGGGGCGCAGCAGCGCCTTCGAGGGCATGCAGGCGTAGTAGGAGCACTCGCCGCCCAGCAGCTCGCGCTCGACGATCGCTGCAGTGAGGTCGGTGCCCTCGGTCGCGTACTGGGCGACGTTCTCGCCGACCGCCCCGCCGCCGAGAACGATCACGTCGAAGGAGGTCGCAGCATCGGGGGAGGGAGCATCAGCAGTCATGGTCCGACGCTACGCCCGGGCCCGGGCGTTGTCACGGCCTCGTCAGGGGCGGGGGCGGGTGCCCATCCCGTCGAGCACCTCGCGCACCGCCGCCCCCGGGTCGGGCGCCTCCATCACCGCACGCACCAGCGCGAGCCCGGCGACGCCCGTGCGGGACAGCGCCGGGGCGTCGGCCGGAGTGACGTCCCCGATCGCGACGATCGGCAGCATCGTCGCCCGCACCAGCGCCGGATAGCCCTCGACGCCCAGCGGCTCCCGGCCGGAGTCCTTCGTGGGGGTGCGACGGAAGGGGCCCGCGCCGAGATAGTCGAGGTCGAAGGCGACCCCGGCCGAGTCGCGGACCAGGTCGAGCGTGCCCGTGGTCAGCCCGATGACCGCGTCGTGGCCGAGCAGGGCGCGGGCGTCGGGGACGGGCAGGTCGTCCTGGCCGAGGTGGACCCCGTGCACATGGGCACCGCGAGCGCGGGCCGCCGCGGCGACGTCGGCCCGGTCGTCGACCAGCACCCGGGTGGTCGGATTCGCCGCGTGGACCGCCTCGGCGACGGCGAGCACGAGCTCGAGCAGCTCCCGCGTGCTCGCCTCCTTCGCCCGCACCTGCACGACCCCGGCCCCGGCCGCCGCGGCCTCGGCGGCGACCTCGACGGTGCGCGGGCCCGTGCCGGAGGTGACGAGATAGCAGCGCAGGTCCAGCGGAGAGGAGGGGGCGGTCATGGGCGTCGTCCGATCTCGTCGAGGGCGTCGAGCAGGTGCATGCGGAAGCTGCCGGGCCCGGTCGCGCGCGACGCGGCGCGCTCCCCGGCCAGAGCCATCCAGGTGGTCGCGGCGAGCGCGGCCTCGAAGGGATCCTCCCAGACGGCGGTGCAGGCGGCGGTCAGCGCCCCGAGCAGGCAGCCCGTCCCGGTCACGCGCGGCAGCAGCGCGGAGCCGCGGGTGAGCCGGGCCTCGCGGCTCCCATCCAGCACCAGGTCCACCGCGCCGGAGACGGCGACGGCCCCGCCGGTGCGACGGGCGACCTCGGCCGCAGCGCCGGCGGCGGACTCGGCGGCGGCGGTCGAGTCCGCGCCCCGCCCGCCTCCCGCCTCGCCCACCAGGGCCAGGATCTCTGAGGCGTTGCCGCGCACCGCGGTCGGCCGCTGCGCGAGCAGCCGCCGCGCGAGCGGGGTGCGGACCGGGGCGATCCCGATCGCCGTAGGGTCCAGCACCCAGGGCCGCTGCTGCTCGCGCGCGACTGCGACGGTGGCGGGGATGCCGTCCATCGCGTCGGTCGAGAGGGTGCCGAGGTTGATCAGCAGCGCGTCCGCGACGGTCGTGACGACGGGCGCCTCGACGACGGTCTCGGTCATCATCGGCCGCGCCCCGGCGGCGAGCAGCCCGTCGGCCACCAGCTGCATCGACACGGTCGCGGTGAGGCAGTGGACCAGCGGCGCCGCCTCCCGCACCGCCGCCAGGACGGGCAGGGCGCGGGCGAGATCGGGGTCGTCGGCGGGGCTCATCGCGTGCTCCGCTCGGCGACCGTGTCGAGGTCCGCGTCGATCTCGCGCGGGGAGAGCCGCGGGCCGAGCAGCGCCCCGACCACCACGAGCAGCCCGCCGAGCGCGACCATCCCCATCACCGTCGCGTGCCGGCCGAGCAGCGGCTCGAGCGCCGGCACATAGAACGGGTACAGCGCCGGCAGCACGAGGGAGAGGCTGTAGGCGGAGCCGTAGCCGGTCGAGCGGATCGCGGTGGGGAACCGCTCGGAGAGATAGGCGGCGATCGGACCGTAGGCGGAGACCGTCGCGACCTGCAGCAGCGCGGCGAGCAGCGCCGCGACGGCGAGGGTCGGCGCGGTGACCGACGCCCACCACAGCACCGGTCCGACGAGTCCCGCGACGGCGCCCCACACCACGAGCAGTCGCCGCCTCCCGACGAGGCTCGAGAGGTGCCCCGCGAGCGCCATCACGAGCGCCTGCGCGATCGAGGCCGCGCCCATCACCAGCGGCACCGCCTCCGGGGTGATCGGCGAGTCGGTGGACAGCCGGGCCGTCAGCAGCAGCACGGTCGAGTCGGTGAGCAGCCACAGCCCCGTCATCAGCACGAACGCCGCCCAGAACGCGGACGCCCACCGTCCGGTGAGCAGGCTGCGGAGGCCCGGTCGCGGGGCCGACGGGGTGGCGGACGCCGGTGCTCGCCGGGCCTGCGGCGCATCGACCACGTGCCGCCGGTAGTAGAGCATCATCCCGATCGACAGCGCCGCGCCCGCGACGAACAGCGCCCGCCAGCCCCAGGCCGCGTACTGCTCCGGCCCGAGGGCCGCCAGCAGCGCCGCGACGGCGAAGGCGATCGTGGCCTGCGCCCACGGCGCCATCGAGAGGATCAGCCCGCTCATCAGTCCGCGCCGCCGCGGCCTCGACCACTCCATCGCCAGCGGGATCGCGGCCGAGTACTCGCCGGCCACGAAGATCCCGCCGAGGAAGCGCAGCGCCAGGATCAGCGCGACCGTGCCCGGGCCGAGCATCTGATGGGTGGGGACGAGGGCGATCGCGAGCGCGCACGCCGCGGTGCCCGCGATGGCGAGGCGGGTGGTGCGGGTGCGTCCCATGCGGTCCGCGATCCGCCCGAACACCACCCCGCCGACGGGCCGGCCCAGCAGCATCGCGACGATGATCAGCGCCGCCGCCGACGCGGTCGCCGACGGGCCCGCGATCACGAGCATCGCCGGCGCCAGCGCCGTGACCGGCAGGAACACATGGATGTTGTCGATGAAGTTCCCGACCACGCCGGCGCGCAGCGCGGCCCGGCCCTCGGGCGGCAGGGCGCGGGTGCCGGTCGCGGCGATCGAGGCGGCGGTCATCGAGTCGCCCCGGTGAGCGTCGGAGCCGGGGAGACGGCGGCGGCGTCCACACGTCGTGCCTGTTCGAAGAACTCCAGCTCGTGACGGCAGGTGAGGAGGAAGGCGCGCGCCGCCTCCGCCCGCACGGCGGGATCGGCGGTCTCGAGCTCGCGCTCGACGACGCCGAGCGCCCCGCGCACCCCCTCCACGAAGGTGGGGTCGCGGTAGGTCAGGAGCCACCCCGCGTAGGGGTGCTCGTCCGGTACCTCGGGCAGGCTCGCCCCGACCTGCGCGTACAGCCAGAAGCAGGGCAGCGCCGCGGCCGCTCCGACGGCCGTCGGGTCCCCGAGCGCCCGGGCGAGCAGGAAGTCGGTGTATGAACTGGTCACCGGGCTGACGGCCACCTCCGCCGCGTCAGGACGGGTCGCGAGCCAGCCGCGGTGGAGCTCGAGCTCGGTATCCACGCAGTGCCGGGAGGAGTCCGACCAGAACTCCCGCGCGGCAGGGTCCTCCGAGGTCGCGGCGAGGGTCGCGAGGGCGCGGGAGTAGCGCTGCAGGTAGTGAGAGTCCTGCGCGAGATAGAAGGAGAACTGCCCCTCGGGCAGGCTCCCGTCCACGAGCGCCGCCACGAAGCCGGAGCCCTCGATCGCGCCGGCGAGCGGCGCCCCGGCCGCCCACAGCGCCTCGGTCCACGGGCCGACGGGCGGGACCGAGGCGGCAGGACCCGTCGGGCCGTCGGCCGTCGCTCGGGCGGCGAGCTGGGCCGGCTGCTCCCACCGGTCCGGCACCGCGCCGCCGGCGACCCACGGCGCGGCCGATCCCGCCGCCGCGAGCCGCCGTGCCCGGTGGGCGTGGTCGACGGGGCCGTTCCCGCTCCCGACCTGCAGCTCTGCGCCGTGCAGGATCGCCTCGTGCAGCCAGTCGGTGACCCAGGCGAGCGCCGTGGCCGGGTCCTCGCCGGCGCCGAGCCGGGTCGCGAGCGCCGCCGCGAGGGAGCAGCCGGTGCCGTGCGTGCTCGTCGTGTCCACCCGCGTCGAGTGCACGGGGTGGCGGGTACCGTCGGTCCCGATCCAGGTGTTGGTGACCTCGCGGCTGTCGAGGTGCCCGGTCTTCACCACGACCGCGACGCCGGTCGCCTCCGACCAGCGGGCGGCCTGGGTGAGGGCCTCGTCCTCGTCGTGCGCGCGGGGCTCGCCGGTGAGGACGGCGAGCTCGTCGATGTTCGGGGTGACCACGGTGGCGAGGGAGCAGAAGCGGATCATCGCCTGCTCCGCCTCGGGCTCCAGCAGCCTGTCGCCGCTGGTCGCGACCATCACCGGGTCGACGACGAGCACCCGCGGCGGATGGGCGGAGAGCCAGGTCCGGACGGCCTCGATGATCTCGGCGGTGCCGAGCATGCCGGTCTTGACCGCCTCGAGCTCGACGTCGTCGCAGACCGCGCGGAGCTGCGCGGCGAGGAACTGCGCGGGAGGGACGTGGATGTCGCTCACGCCGTGGGTGTTCTGTGCGACGACCGCGGTGACCGCCGCCATGCCGAAGCCGCCCGCGGCGGTGATCGATTTGAGGTCCGCCGCGGTGCCGGCGCCGCCCGTCGGGTCGGTGCCCGCGATCGAGAGCACTCGCGGGGCCGACGGCGCGGGGCGGTCGGGTGCGGGATGGCCCGTTGCGGGATGGCCGGACGCGGGCCGGCGGGTGGCGGGCCGATCGGGCGCGGCGGCGCGGGGGAGGGCAGCGGGAAAGAGGGTGCAAGGATCCGAGCTCATGCGGACATCCCTTCGCTAGTACGAACTAGATCAGGTTCCACGGGTGTGATCTCAGCGCCTCGGGCGCACCCCGTGTCCAGCGGCCGAGTGTAGGCCAGGCGGCGGGGAAGGGGCCGGGATGTCCGGAGCCGATGCCCCTCTACCGCAGGGGTCCGACAGACGAGGCGGCCCCTCGGAAATCTGTGGATGGCATTGTGGAAAACGAGGAGCTGTGGAGGAAAGGTGAGGATCGAGAGCCGCATTGCGCTCGAGATCCGCCACTCGATCAGAAAGTTATCCACATATTCTCTGTGGGCCTTTCTTCTGTCGGTGTCGGTCCCTAGTCTGAAGGGGTCGGATCGAGAAGGGCGGTGCATCGACGCATCGCCGACGCGGACGGGGAGGAGGGGCCGATGGGCATCACGCAGCCGGAGCATTCGCCGGGCGATGAGATCGCCGACGGCGCACGCGACGCGGTGCGTTCCGAGCGGTCGGATGCCGCCGCCCCAGATACCTCCGCGTGGGAGGTCTCCCTGCCCTCGGTTCCCGCCTCCTCGCCGGTGGTGACGGCATCGCCGTCGGTTCCTGCCGCCACCTCCCCGGACCCCGTCGACGATGCCCTGATCGCGTCGCTTCCTGCACGTTTCCGCCGGGTCGGCGCACGCCAGGCTCGTACTCGTGACGCGCTGCCCGATCTCGGCGGCTGCGCCGACGACCCCGCCCTGAGCGAGGCCGCGCAGCGCGTGTGGGATGCGGAGCGCGCCACTGCCCTCGCGCTCGCGGCGCAGTACCGCGCCCTCGCCGCCCTGCACGAGTTCGAGGGCGAGTACGAGGACGCCTGCGAGCTCGACGAGGTCGAGACGCTCCGCGCCGCACTCGGCCTCCGGGTCACTCGCAGTGCCGCGAGCTGGCGACTGCGCGACGCATACCAGGCCGTGAACCATTTCCCGCGCACCCTCGAGAACCTTGAATCCGGGAGCATGCCGTCGGCGTGGTTCCAGAAGATGCTGAAGACCTCGCAGAAGCTCTCCGAATCCTCCAGGAGGGATCTCGATGCCGTGATCTCGACATGGTCCACGGATATCAGCCCGGAACGATTCTTCACGCTCCTGCGCGCCCTCATCGAGCATCTCGCCGAGCGCGAGAGCCGTCCCGATCCCGTCGCCGCGCTCGAGCGCACCGTCGAGCTGCTTCCCGGCGCGGAGGCCGGCACCGGGACCCTGCGGATCACGGGCCCGATCCCCGAGATCCTCGCCCGGTGGAAGTCAGTCGACGAGTCCGCCCGCGCCGTCCAGGCGGCGCAGCGTGCGGCGCTCCGCGACGGCACACCGATCCCGCACGACCCCGACGGCGTCGTCCTCGAGACCGGCAGGGCCCTTCCGCTCACCCGGCTGCGCTACGCCCTGATCGGTACCGCCGAACTCGACGTCGACGGGGTCGCCGTCCCCGCCGAGCGGTTCCGCCTCAACGTCACGGTGCCCGTGCTGACCCTGCTCGGCGCTTCCGACCAGCCCGGCATGCTCGACGGCGTCACCCCGCTGCCGCCCTCGATGGCGCGTTCCCTCGCCGGCAGCTGCACCGTCTGGCACCGCGTCCTCACCAGCGCGAGCAGCGGCGCCTTCCTCCCGCTCCCGGCCGACCGCGTCATCCCCACCCCCGCGATGCTCGAGCACCTCCGGCTCCGCAACGGACAGTGCGCCGTCCCCGGATGCACGCGCCCCACCTCCTGGGCCTCCGAGTGCGACCACATCGAGGAGTGCCTGCGCGGCACCCCGGGCGAGGGCGGCGCCACCGAGGTCGAGAACCTGCACCTCCTGTGCTGGCAGCACCACCTCGACAAGACGAACGGCCTGCTGGACCCCACCCGGCTCCCCACGCAGGCAGGCGAGCCAGGCCGCACCCGCTGGACCGTCGGCCACCACGGCGACGCCGTCACTGTCCTCGACGACCTCGACCACGCCAGCCTCGAGATGGTCGAGCTGCTCACCGCCGCCTGGACCGGATTCCTGCGCGGCACCCACGCCGGCAGCCCCGCGACCAGCCCGAACAGCCCACCGGAGCATCCCGCTGACCGGCGCGTGCTCACCACACCGGTGGCCGGGGAGCCGACCCTGCAGACCCAGGCGCCGCCCGGACCCCCGCCCACGGCGGACCCACGCCCTCACCGAGGCTCGCGGCACATCCCGGACCCGCGGACTCGCGCGGAACCTCCGCCGCGCCCTGCCCCGAATCCCGATGCTGCCCCGCCGACCGCGACGACCTCGCGCGGCGAGACTCCGACACCGCGTGCCCAGCTCCCGGAGCCCCCGCCGGAGGGATGGGGCGACCACGGTCCGCCGCCCTTCTGATGCCGCGCGCCCGTCCCTCGTCCGTCGCACCCCACCCCTAGGCTCGATGACATGAAGATCCTGCACACCTCGGACTGGCACCTGGGCCGCACCCTGCACAAGGTCGACCTGCACGAGCACCAGGCCGCCTTCCTCGACTGGCTCGTCGACCTCGTCGAGGCCGAGGGGGTGGACGTGGTCGTGATCCCCGGCGACGTCTACGACCGCGCCGTGCCCGCGGTGAGCAGCGTGACCCTCCTGGACCGGGCCCTCGCCCGCCTCGCCGACACCGGCGCGACCGTGGTCCTCACCAGCGGGAACCATGACTCCCCGGAGCGGCTCGGCTTCGGCCGCTCCCTGATGCGCGCCGGCATCCACCTGCTCACCGACCTGCCCGGGATCGAGCATCCCGTCTCCGTCGAGGACGAGCACGGCGAGGTGCTGTTCTTCGGCCTGCCCTATCTCGAGCCGGACCGCGCCCGCACCGAGCTCGCTCGCGAGGGCGAGGAGCCGCTGCCCCGCAGTCACGAAGCCGTCACCCGCGCGGCCCTGGACCGGGTGCGCGAGCGCGCCGCGGCCCGGCCCGGTGCCCGCACCGTCGTCCTCGCCCACACCTTCGTCACCGGCGGCGAGGCCAGCGATTCCGAGCGTGACCTCTCCGTCGGCGGCGTCGACTCCGTGCCCGCCGGGGTGCTCGGCGGGATCGACTACCTCGCCCTCGGCCACCTCCACGGCTGCCAGGACCTCACCCGCAGCGTCGGCGCCCCCGCCTGGTACTCCGGCTCCCCGCTCGCCTTCTCCTTCTCCGAGCGCAGCCACCGCAAGTCCGTCCTCCTCGTCGAGCTCGGCGCCCCGGGCGCCGAGGGGGAGCGGGCCGAGGTCGCCGTGCGCCGCATCGAGACCCCCGTCCCGCGCCGTCTCACCGAGCTGCGCGGCACCCTGGAGGAGATCCTCGCCCGCCGCGACGAGCACGCCGGCGACTGGCTGAAGGCCGTCGTCACCGACCCCGCCCGCCCAGCCCACCTGCAGGAGCAGCTCCGTGAGGCCTACCCCCACCTGCTCCTGACCGAGTACGCCCCCGAGGGCCGCGCCGCGAGCGCCGGCACCCCGGTGGTGCGCCGGGAGCAGAACCCGCTGGAGGTGATGGACGAGTTCCTCGCCCACGTCACCGGCGGCGACCCCACCGAGGCGGAGCACGACGTGCTCGAGCGCGCCTACTCCGCCGTCCGCCGCCAACAGGAGGCCTCGTGAAGCTC
The DNA here is from genome assembly GCF_001293905.1 of Brachybacterium sp. SW0106-09. Taxonomy (NCBI): domain Bacteria; kingdom Bacillati; phylum Actinomycetota; class Actinomycetes; order Micrococcales; family Dermabacteraceae; genus Brachybacterium; species Brachybacterium sp. SW0106-09. The sequence goes on along the minus strand of NZ_BCAK01000056.1, from coordinate 2,314 downwards.
CACCACCTCCGCATGACCGGGATCGGCCCCTTCGCCGGCACCGTCGAGATCGACTTCGCCGGCCTCGGCGCCTCCGGCACCTTCCTGCTCGAGGGGCCGACGGGCTCCGGCAAGTCCACGATCCTCGACGCGATCGTCTACGCCCTCTACGGGCAGGTCGCCGGCTCCGCCACCAGCGCCGACCGGATCCGCTCCCAGTTCGCCGCGCCGACGGAGCCGAGCATCGTCGACCTCGTCTTCGAGACCCCCTCCGGACTGCACCGCGTGCGCCGCTCCCCGGAGTTCCAGCGCCCCAAGCTGCGCGGCACCGGCACCACGAAGGAGCAGGCCAAGGCCCTCATGTGGCGGATCGGGTCCCCGCAGGCCCTGCCCGCCGCGATCGCCGACACCGCCGGCGCGGGCGACGGCAGCGAGGTGATCGCCAGCCGCATCGACGAGGTGGGCCGCGAGGTGCAGCGCGCCGTCGGCCTCACCCGCGAGCAGTTCACCCAGACCGTCCTGCTGCCCCAGAACGAGTTCGCCCGCTTCCTCCGCGCCGGCACCGGGGAGCGCCAGCAGGTGCTGCAGCGCGTCTTCGGCACCGAGACCTACGCCGCCGTCGAGAAGCAGCTCGAGGAGATGCGCAAACAGGCCAAGCGCCAGGTCGACGCCGCCCAGCAGACCCTCGGCACGGCGCTGGCCCGGTTCACCGAGGCCGTCGCCCTCGAGGACGAGGAGGGCGCCGCGCTCACCGAGCACGCCGCCGCACTGCGCCTCGAGCCGCTCGCCTCCGCGGCCGACGCCCAGCTCGCGCAGGTCACCGCCCGCGCGACCGAGACCGCCGCCGGCTCCGCCGCCGCGCAGGAGGTGGAGCAGACCGCGCGGACCGCCGCCGAGGCCGCCCGCACCGCCCGCACCCGGATCGACCGCCGCCGCGCACTCGACCAGCTCGCGACCCGCCTCGAGACGGAGCAGCCCGAGGTCACGAAGGCGTCGGCCGCGCTCGAGCGCGACGAGACCGCCCGCCCCGTCGTCGAGGTGCTGCGGCGACGCGACACCGCCGCCCAGGCCGCCTCCGCCGCGATCGAGGCCCTCGCCGCGCGTGCCGAGGAGACGCGACCCGCGCACCCCGACCTCGTCGACCTCCTCGCGGACCAGGCCGAGGACCCCGCCGTCGCACTCGCCGCCGCGGCCGACGAGGCGACCGGCGCCGCCGGCGCCCTCACGGACCTCGTCGACCTCGAGACCGCGCTGCCCGAGCGGGAGAAGCAGCTCGACGCCCGCCGCGAGGCCCTCACGGCCCGGGAGGAGCAGCTTCGGTCCGCGACCGGCCGTCTCGAGGAGCGTCCTGCTGCTCGCGGTGCCCTCCTCGGGCAGCGCGATGCCGCTCGCACCGCCGCCTCAGGTCTCGCCGAGGTGCGGCTCGCCCTCGCCGCCGCGCAGGACGTGCTGAAGGCCGCGACCGCCGCAGCTGCCCAGGTCAAGGCCGTCGCGAAGGCCAAGGAGACGGCCGAGCGCTCCCTGCGCACCGCCCGCACCCGCGCCGAGGAGGAGGCCTCACTGCGACGGCGTCGCTTCGCCGGGATCGCCGCCGAGCTCGCCGCCGACCTCGAGGACGAGGCCGCCTGCCCCGTCTGCGGCTCCCACGAGCACCCCCACCCCGCGGACCCCTCCGAGGACGCCGTCAGCCCTGAGCAGGTCGAGGCCGCCGAGACCGCCCGCCGCGCCGCCGAGCAGGCACAGGCCGCCGACGCACAGGCCCTCGCCCTCGCCGAGAGGGAGCTCGCCGCGCTGCGCGAGGACGCCGGGGAGCACACCCCCGACACCGCCCACGCCGAGGTCGGGACCCGCACCGCCGCCGTCATCGCCGCGACCGCCGCCGCCGCCCGCGCCGACGAGCTCGAGACGCAGCTGAACGCCTTCGACGCCGAGACCGAGAAGGCCACCCGCGCCAAGGAGGCGCTCGCCCTCGACATCGCCCGTGAGCGCACCGGCATCGACGAGACCGGCCGCGCGCTCGTCGCCGACCGCACCCGGATCGACGAGGCCCGCGGCCAGGACGGCTCCATCGCAGCGCGCCGCCGCAGCCACACCGCCCGCGCCCGCGCCGCGACCGCGCTCCGCGAGGCGCTGCGCAGCCGCGTCCAGGCCGAGAGCTCCGCCGCCGAGCTCGCCGCCGAGGCCGACCGCGCCCTCGCCGCCAGCGGCCTCGCCACCGCCGAGACCGCCCGCGCCGCGGTCCTGCCCGCCGAGGAGCGCACCCGGCTGCAGAAGCAGGTCCAGACCCGCGCCGTCGACGAGACCCGCCTCGCCGACGGCCTCGCCGAGGACGGCA
>NZ_BCAK01000055.1:0-122369 GCF_001293905.1 Brachybacterium sp. SW0106-09 | reverse complement strand
CATCCCAGCCGGCCGCAGGCCCGCCAGAGGCCATTACAGTTCTACCCGCTCGTGAGCGAGCTCGCCTCCGACGGGATCCCCGTCGCGGTGTCCCTGCGGGTCCTGAAGCTCTCCCGCCAACCCTACTACCGCTGGCGGAAACAGCAGGTCACCGGAGCTGAGCTGGTCGAGGCCTACCGGGCGAACGCGCTGCTGGATGCCCACCGCGATGATCCCGAGTACGGGTACCGGTTCCTCGCCGGCGAAGCGGAAGCCGCCGGCCAGCGGATGAGCGAGCGAACCGCGTGGCGGATCTGCCGCGACAACCAGTGGTGGTCGGTGTTCGGGAAGAAGCGCGGCAAGAACGGCAAACGTCCGGGCCCGCCCGTGCACGATGACCTGGTCCAGCGGGACTTCACCGCCGACGACGTCAACGAGCTGTGGCTGACTGACATCACGGAGCATTGGACCGACGAGGGCAAGCTCTACCTGTGCGCGATCAAGGACGTGTTCTCCGGACGGATCGTCGGCTACTCGATCAGCGACCGGATGAAGGCTCGGCTCGCGGTGAACGCACTGGACAACGCGATATCCAGGCGTCGCGACGCTGCCGGTTGCATCGTGCACTCGGACCGAGGATCTCAGGGCGGATTCAACTGGTCGTCGCAACACCTCGATTTTGGAGGTGTTCGGTGGCGACGAAGGATTGGATTGCGAAGACCGGCGACGCGCCCGAGGGGGTTCGTCGGCAGTGGCGTGCGGATCGAGCGCTCAGGCCGCCGATGCGTTCGCCTGGACGGCCTGCACCCTCGAAGGCGGTGCAGCGACAGTTCTGGCGGCTGATCGCGACGGGTATCACGTCTGCGGAAGCGTCGATCGCGGTGGGCGTGTCCGTGCCGGTTGGGATGCGTTGGTTTCGCCACGCTGGCGGTATGACGCCGCTGAGTCTGGCCGAACCGTCGGGCCGATACCTGTCGTTCGAGGAACGCGAGGAGATCGCGCTCCTGCGCGCCAAGGACAAAGGCGTGCGAGAGATCGCGCGTGAGCTGGGACGTGACCCGGGAACGATCTCCCGGGAACTACGCCGCAACGCGGCGACGAGGAGCGGCAAGTCGGAGTATCGAGCATTGGTGGCGCAGTGGAAGGCGCAGGAGACGGCGAAGCGTCCGAAGGTCGCGAAGCTGGTCGTGAACGACGCGCTGCGTGAGTACGTGCAGGACCGTCTCGCCGGGAAGATCCGCCGGTCCGACGGCACCGTGGTCGACGGGCCGACACCGCCGCCGTGGAAGGGTTTGAACAAGCCGCATCGGGCGGACCGGCGGTGGTCTCTGGCGTGGAGCCCGGAGCAGATCTCTCACCGGTTGAAGATCGACTTCCCCGATGATGAGTCCATGCGCATCAGCCCGGAGGCGATCTACCAGTCGCTGTTCATCGAGGGCCGCGGCGCGCTCAAACGCGAGCTGGTGGCCTGCCTGCGCACCGGGCGGGCGCTGCGCCAGCCTCGGGAACGGTCACGGAACAAGCCGCAGGGGCACGTCACCGAGGACGTGGTGTTCTCGAAGCGGCCCGCTGAGGCCGCTGATCGCGCGGTTCCCGGGAACTGGGAAGGCGACCTGATCATCGGCACCGGCCGGTCGGCGATCGGCACCCTCGTCGAACGCTCCAGCCGCTCCACGATCCTGGTGCACCTGCCGCGCCTGGAAGGCTGGGGCGAGCAGCCCGTGGTGAAAAACGGACCCGCGCTCGGCGGCTACGGCGCTCTCGCGATGAACGCCGCGCTGGCCGCGTCGCTCACCACGTTGCCCGTCCAGCTGCGTCAGACCCTCACCTGGGATCGCGGGAAGGAGCTCTCCGGACACGCGCAGCTCACCCTCGATACCGGCACGAGAGTGTTCTTCGCTGACCCGCACTCGCCCTGGCAGCGTCCGACGAACGAGAACACGAACGGGCTGCTGCGGCAGTACTTCCCGAAGGGCACGGACCTGTCGCGTTGGTCCGCGGAGGACCTCGAATCGGTCGCTGCCGCGCTCAACAACAGGCCCCGGAAGACCCTCGGCTGGCGCACCCCCGCGGAAATATTCGCCGAGCAACTACGCTCGCTTCAACAGCCCGGTGTTGCATCGACCAGTTGAACTCGCCCAGTTCAGGTCACGGAAGTTCGTGCACGCTCTGAACCGTCATCACCTCATCGGATCGATGGGGAAAGTCGGTGCCGCCGGGGACAACGCCGCGATGGAGTCGTTCTTCGCACTGCTCCAGAAAAACGTCCTGGACCGGAAGAGGTGGCGGACCAGAGAGGAGCTCCGCATCGCGATCATCACCTGGATCGAGCGCACTTACCATCGCCGTCGCCGGCAGGCCCGCCTGGGCCGATTGACCCCCATCGAGTACGAGACCATCATGAACCCGGTCGCCCTCGCGGCCTGACACCCCAACTGTCACCTGAACGTGCGGCAGTCCCACCTGGCCCAATCTCAAGGCCCTCGTCGGCGGTGCCCGGTGACGCTGGAGTCACCTGACCCGAGGGTGATGGAGCAGTACAAGCTCGCCGTCGAGATGGCCGACAGAGTGTCTGCCCGCCGCGCGGTCGCCAACGCCTTCTTCCTGACGGTGAACACGACGCTCGTCGCGGTAGTCGGCCTGGACTCGGCCAGTGCCCGGTCAGTTCCGCTGTCCGTCGCGGTCTGCGCGGCCGGCGTCGTCGTTGCTGGCTGCTGGATGTTCCTCCTGCAGAACTACCGCCGCCTGAATGAGGCGAAGTTCGTTGTCATTAACCGGATCGAGGACGAGCACCTGCCCGTCAAGATGTTCAAGGACGAGTGGGCACTGCTCGGGGGAGAGGACGCGCCGGCAGGCAGGAGGGGCAAGGTGAAGGTCGGCCTTAAGCAGCTCGGTGGCGTCGAGCGGCTGGTCCCATGGGTCTTCGCCCTGTTGTACATCGTCCTCCTCGTCGGCAGACTCGTCTCATGACGGCCTACCTTGAGCGCGACGCGGAGCTGATCAGGCGGTGTCTCCCGGAGGGGACGGAGGTGCCGGAGGACTCCGACGACCTCTTCCTGATGTACGCGGTTCTCCTGCGCGCCAAGGGCGCTGACGTCCATGCGTCGGACGTGCACGACGCGTGGTCGGCCTGGATGCTCCGCGTCGACCCCGGCCACGAGTCGATTCGCCCCTTCAGAGAGCTGGACGTGGAGACGCGTGGTGAGGACGGGCCGTTCCTGGTCGCGATCAGGACTGCTGCGCACCGCCTCACGTAGGGACCGCACTGAGCTTGCTGCCGTGAAGTTGGTCTGTGCCGGAACTCGGTCAGTTTTCGTTTCGCCGTCTAGCATCTGGTTCGGCGCAGTAGCGCGTCTGTATGAGACTCGAAGCGTAGTCTTGAGTCAGAGGGTATCGAGGTCGAAGGGGACGAGATGGCTAGGTCTGGCTCACTCAGGTCCGAGATCGGGCGGCTGAAGACAAAAGGAGCAGCCCTATCGAAGGATCTGGCCAAACACCGCGAGGCGGCAGCCAAGGCTAACGCTGAGGCCAGTAAGAAGCGGACCCAGGCGGCCCGCACTAAGTCGGACTCGACTCGCAGGACGGCGACGTCGGCGGCGGAGCGGGAGGACAAGAAGGCGGCTGATGCGCTGAAGAGGGCTGCCGAGGTTGAGAAGCGGATCGCCGAAAACGACAAAGCCATCGGATCGAAAGAGGCTTCGCTTGCTGCAGCCGAGAAGTCTGAGCGAACGGCGCAGGCCCGTGACGACGACAAGCGACGGCGTATTGAACTACAGCATGCTCGCAAGGTCGCTCAGGCCTCACGCAAGGTAACGGAGGTTCGATACGTGCGGGTAGCCTTGCCTAGGCCGGAACCGCTGAGAGTCCTGTACGTGACGGCGAACCCGGAGGCGGTGGAGACCGTCACGCGACACTCGGACGGCACCGAGGTGCGGGAGGGGGTGTGGCTTCGCGTGGACTATGAGGTCCGACAGGTAAAGGAGATGCTGAAGAAGTCGAAGTACCGGGAACTGGTCGTGGTCGAACACCTTCCCGCGGCCACCACGATGGACCTACTCGAAGGCCTCAACGAGCACCGCCCTCACTTGGTTCACTTCTCGGGCCACGCCAACTCTCTTGGGTTGCTCATGGATAACGAAGCTGGAACCCAGGAAGGGGACGGCCTGGACTTCACGACGTTAGCTCGGCTCCTTGGCGCAACCGATGAACCGCCACGACTCGTGGTGCTCAATGCTTGCGAGAGCCTCGCAGGGGCCGATGACCTACTAAAGACGGTGCCTACCGTAATCGCGATGTCCGACTCGATCAACGATGCCAGTGCTGTCGTCTTCGCGGCACGCTTCTACTCCGCCGTCGCGTCCGCGCAGTCGGTCTCCACCGCACTGGAGCAAGCAAAGGTCGCGATGGAGGTGTCAGCGCTTGACGACGCAGACTTGCCAGAGATTAGAGCCAGAGAGGACGTCGACCTGGCCTCGCTGGTGCTCGTTAAGCCCGTGTCGTAGCGAGGCACAAACTGCCGGATCGCTATTGATAATCGTCTGCGACTACTCGGGAGACTTGATGTTGGACAAGTTCTTCACGATTGGTGGTTCGGGACGCCCTGGCTCCCAGAACTCCCAGCCGACCTTCTTTCCCAGGTCGCCGAAGCAGCCCTGGACGCCGAGGCGGTGGACGCAGAACCACCAGGTCTCCAGCTCGTCCGCGATGCGGCCCCGCAGTCTGGCCTCGTAGTCGTCCAGCGCCTCGCTGTCTCCGTAGGGGACTTCGGCGAACTCCGGCTCTGTGGTCCTAACGTGGAACTCGACTCGCTCCCAGTACTCAGACGGTGGATCGTCCGAGCCGGGCTCGTTGGTTGCGAGGATGTCCAAATGGTGGAAGCGTCCAGATTTCCCGTAGCGAGCAAACGTCGCGAAGAGAAGCGGGAGCGCGGTGCTCCTGTTGATCTGAGTAGCGAGAGTCTCGGCGTACCCGGTGTGGGTGGACCTCGCCAGGCCGCGTTCGATCGCAGTGTCGAGCAGCTGACTCAGCCTCTGGATGTCGTGGCCCCAGTCGTCTTTGAGCGTCTTCTTGGAAGGCCATGAGCCCGCGGCCGCGACCTCGTTGCAGCCGAGCATGACCTTCATGGCCTTCTCCACGCCGATGCTACCGAGAGTGAACACGCCATCGCCGTGCCGGGATACGAAGCGAAGGCTCCGGATTGCCTCCACGGAGTCGCGGAGGAGGTTGCGCACTGACCCGGCCTCCTCAAGGAGCGCGAACCCCTGACGCGTCGACAACGCCGGGTGCAGTCCCGGTCGAAGCCCCTTCGACGGGCTTGATGCCATTCCCTCGGTCCTCCTCGCGCGCCTGTGGTCACCCTCTTGCCCAGGATAGGCGGGCGGTGGCGCATCATGAGCGACGTACGCTCGCCAAAGCGCGAGTCGCTGTCGCCTAAGGTTATTCGGCTACGGAACGTGGTGGAGTTTAGGTTCAACGTGTGATCGACGGCCGATTACCGGGCACGCTGGACTTCAGTTCATCTGTGGTCGAGTGGCCCAGGCGTTGACATTGCATTGCTGCTCGGTGTGGTCGCCCGCAGCCACGACTGTTCCGTCGGCGCGCAGCCCAAGCGAGTGTCTCGCTCCGGCTGCGATCGCTGTGATGCCGGTCCATGACTGGACATCGCACTGGCCGAACTGGTTGTCGCCCGTTCCGAAGACCCTTCCGGTCTGGCTCAGCGCGAGCGTATGGACGGAGCCGGCCGCCACTGAGGTGATGCTTCTCCACGATGACACCTCGCACTGGCCTCTGCTGTCGTCGCCGACGGCGACGACGGTGTCGTCTTCGTGTAAGCCGACGGTGTGCAGGTAGCCGGCAGAGACCCCGGACACGTGTGTCCACCGGGCGACGTCGGTCTGCCCTCGCTGATTGTTGCCAGTTGCGAGGGCTGTGCCGTCGCGTCGAACTGCGACTGTGTGCCAGTCGCCGCACGCGATCGCGACGATCCCGCTCCACAACTGCACGTCACACTGTCCTTCCGCGGTGCGACCGGTGGCGACGACCGATCCGTCGGCACGTAGCCCCACGGTGGTCCTCCAGCCGGCGGCTATTGCCGTGATCTCGCGCCACTGCGTGACGGCGGTCTGCCCGGCGTCGCTCCAGCCGGTAGCAAGTGCAGTCCCATCGGCTCGGAGCCCCACTGTGTGAGACTTGCCGGTATTGCGGGCCGTGTGGACGCTGCCAGCGGCTACGGCGATGACGTCGGACCAAGGTAGGACGTCACACTCGCCGGCTTGATTGTTGCCAGTGGCAATCACGGTCCCGTCCTCGCGTCGCAGCACTGAGTGCCGGTTCCCGGCCGCGAGTACGGTGCGCACGTGGACCTCCTCCGCGGTTCTCGTCGCCACCTGATCGTAGGCCGTCATACCAGTCGTTGCGGCAACGCCCGTCTCGTGGCCCCAGCGCGACGTGGCAAGGTTACCGACCTCGGAACTCGGACGAGCTCCAGCACTCCCGCGACCGTAGTGACAGCTCTGGTGCTCGCAGTCGTCCGAGAGCTTGTGATCGTCCCGATCTCCCACATGGGAGCGCCGGAGGGACGGTGAGCGAGCGCCGACCTACGGACGTAGCTCTCCAAAGGTGATTCGGCTACGGAATGCGGTGGAGTTCCGGTTTAACGTCTAGCGTTATTGACGCCGGTCGTTATATCCTGGTCTCGTGATCAGATCGTTCGGGAGCAAGGACACCGAACGATTGTGGCGTCGTGAGCGAGTGCGCTCGATCGATCATCGGATCCATCGGGTCGCGCTGCGCAAGCTTCGTCAGGTGGGGTCTGCAGAGTCTCTCGAGGACCTCCGCGTCCCGCCTGGCAATCGGCTCGAGGCGCTCAAGAGCGATCGGGTCGGGCAGCACAGCATCAGGATCAACGACCAGTGGCGGATCTGCTTCGTGTGGACCGACGCTGGACCAGAGGAGGTGCAGATCGTTGACTACCACTGACAGGATCGAGCCGATTCACCCGGGTGAGGTCCTCATGGAGGACTTCATTGAGGGCTTCGGCATCACACAGAACAAGCTCGCCGTGTCGATCGGCGTCCCGCCCCGGCGGATCAACGAGATCGTGCACGGCAAGCGGGGGATCACGGCGGACACCGCGCTCCGGCTCGGCAAGCTCTTCGGCACCACCGCACAGTTCTGGCTGAACCTGCAGACGCTCTACGACCTCGACCTCGCAGAGGATCGCGCGGCTGAGCAGATCGACGCCATCGTGCCGCTGCAATCCGCATGACCTTCAGCGGGATGGACGCCGCTGAGGTAGTCCGAGTCGTTGACTGGCTCGAGGAGCGATCAGTCGTCTACCAGGTCAACGGCGGATGGGCCGTTGACGCTCTGCACGGTTCCCAGACCAGATCGCATGGTGATCTGGATGTTTTCGTCGACTCGACGACGGTCGACGCCCTCATGGAATGGTTGCTCGGTCGCGGATACAGCATCGTGGAGGACTGGCGTCCGATCCGAGTTGAGCTGCGCGCCGGCGACAGGGCGGTCGATATCCATCCGATGGACGTGGACTGTGTCGGCGACGGGGTCCAGCAGGGCTTCGGTGAAGACTCGTTCGTCCACCGAGCGCGCGAGCGCGCGGTCGGAGTGATCGGAGATCGCTCGGTAGTTGTCGCGTGCGCCGCGCGACTCATGGCGCTGAGGCTCGGTTACGACCTCCGGCCGGAGGACCGCCACGATCTCGACGTGCTTGGGAGGTTGGTCGCCGACCACTCTTGAGGTCCGTGGCGGGCAGTTGACGCAGATGGTTGTCCGTGCCGGAACTCAGTCGAGTTCCGCTTCAACGTGTAGGCAGGCACCTTCGCGCGTGTGCCGCAGTCGGAGCCGAGTGGCCCTCGACGCAAGTGTGATATCACGATATCGTTCTGGGGGAGGTGGTCGTGATGACGAACGTGCTGATCCGTGGTCTGAGTGAGTCTGCCGTCGAGCGCATCGATGCTGAGGCGGCGGCCCTGGGGCTCTCGCGCAACGAGTACCTGCGTCGGCGCTTGGAGCAAGATGCCCCGCCTCCAGCAGCGGCCACGGTCGATGCTGATGACTGGAGGCGCTCAGCGGAGGCTTTCAGGGATCTTGCTGACCCTGACGTGATGGATGCCGCGTGGCGGTGACGAACTGGCTGGTCGACAAATCGGCATACGTGCGGATGCAGGCCGGGCAGGCGGCGAGCCTCTCCGAGTGGAACTCGCGCATTGAGCGCGGGCTGACGCGTCTTTCGACGGTGACGCGGCTCGAACTCGGCTTCTCCGTCCGCTCGGGTGAAGTGGGGCGCGAGGCGTTCGGGCTGCCTCCGCTGTCGCTCATGCCGATCGAGCACCTCACGCCCGCGATGGAGGATCGCGCCTTCGAGGTGCAGATGCTCCTCGCCGATCGTGGCCGGCACCGCGCTCCGTCCATCCCGGATCTGCTCATCGCCGCGACGGCGGAGAAAGCGGGGTTGACGGTCCTGGCCGTCGACAAGGACTTCGATCTCATTGCGGAGGTCACCGGTCAGCCTGTGGAGACGCTCGTACTGAACTGACCCATTGCGGTCGCGTCACCGGCCCATGAATCGGCTGGCGGTGCAGGATCTCAGTGGGCTTCGAGACGATGTCCCGGCACTGGTGCCGCCAGTGCCCGTGCTGACGCCAGATCCTGCGCAGCTCTGTCGCATCGGCGGCGTTCCACGCCGCCAGCAGCTGCAGTCTCTCCGCCGTCGGGGCGGTGGGCTCTGCGATGTAGGCGGACAGGGCGATCGACGGCGCGGAGTCCAGTGCGAGCTCCTCGAAGCCGAGGGTGGGCTCCCCGACCTCGTAGTGGTGGAGGATCTTCGTCCCGGCGCGGTGGACGCCGACGTCGTGAGCGGCCCACCGGGCGCTGAAGTCCTCGCTGCGGGTGGTCAGCTCGCCGACGAGCTGACTGCGCTGCTTGTCGTGCGGCGTCGCTCCGGCCTGGGCGCGCAGGATCTTCACGCAGGTGGCGGCGGCTCCGTCGAGGTCGTCGTAGAACCTGGCGGCGGCGGGGTCGAGGAAGACGAAGGATGCCAGGTTCGGCGCGGAGGCGTCGGAGACCCCGGTCAGCTCGCCCTTCTCGATCCGGTTGTAGTAGTCCACCGAGGCAGATCTCCCGGTTCCACCGTGCGCTCGCCTGGTCGTGCTCTCCGGTCTCCCGGGAGTCGGGAGGACGAGCATCGCCGAGATCGTCGCTGCGCGCACAGGGTCGGTCCACCTGTCCGTCGACGCGGTCGAGGACTCGATGCTCGCCTGCGGTCGACGGCTTCGGCAATCGTGTCGAGGTGATGACGCCGGCTGCGTGACATGCGGTCGGCGCCGTCGCTCGCCGCCAGGGGGTGTCGTCGGAGAGTGTGGCCGCGCTCAGAACAGCGGCCACGGCACCGACGGCATCTCGCCGCCCGGGGCCGGGAAGAGCCCGTCCTCCTGCAGCCGGGCGCATCGCGCTGCGAGGGCTGCGAGCTCGTCGGCGCTGAGCAGCTCCGCAAGACGCTCGCCGAGCTCGCCGTCCAGCTCGTCGGCGACGCGGCCGACGCCTCCCAGCTCCTCGGCGGCCAGCGGCTCGCCCAGCCAGCCCCACAGGACGGTGCGCAGCTTGTCGTCGTGGTGGAAGGTGAGGCCGTGATCGACGCCGTAGCGGTGCCCGCCCTCCATGGCCAGGACGTGGTCGCCCTTGCGGTCGGCGTTGTTGACGATCACGTCGAACACCGCCATGCGCCGCAGCGCGGGCGTGTACTCATGGACCAGGACGATCTGCTGACCATCCTGGTCCTCGCCCTCGAGGACGGCCCGCCAGCCCGTGTCGGGCACCTCGTCCGCCGCGACGAGGTCCACGGGGCTCTGATCGGGGTCCCGCTCCTGCCAGAGCTGCACCATCCCCTCCCCGAACGGGCCGTCGCGCAGCCAGGTGCGCGGCACGACCTCCCAGCCGAGGACCTCGGAGACGAGGTAGGAGGCCACTTCCCGACGGGCCAGGGTCCGGCCGGGGAAGTCCCAGAGCGGGGCCTCGCCCGCCACCGGCTTGTACACGACCGCGTCGTCGCCGATCCTGCCCAGGAACGTCGCGTTCGACGCCGTCGCGAGGCGACCGGTGAGCGTCAGCTCGGCGGTCACCAGGTCAGCCTGGGACATCAGGACTCGGGGATGATGCAGGTGTGGCCATCAGGATCGATGGGGTAGCCGCAGAGCGTGCACAGGGGACGCCCGGCGTCCACGACCTCGCGGGTGCGCTGGGTGAACGCCCGGGCGGTGCCGACGGGCATCTTCACCCTCAGCATCTCGGAGTCCTCAGCGAAGGAGTCCTCCGCGGACGAGTCCTCCGCGAACCCCTCGTCGAGCTCGTCGTCGGCGGGGAGAGGATGCGCCTCGATGATCACCTGCGCCGTGGTGGGGTCCCAGCCGATGCCGATGGTGCCGGCGCGGAACTGCTCCTGGACGGTCTCCAGCGGAGCATTGTCGACCAGCTCGACGGGAGTGCTGGTGGGCACGCTCCAGCGGTTGCCCTCGACCTCGCGGAGCCGGTCGAGGATCTCGTCGATCTTCTGCGCGAGCAGGGCCGACTGCTCCTTCTCGAGGGCGATGCTCACGATCTGCGCCCCTGTGCGCGCCTGCAGGTAGAACGTCCGGGCCCCGGGACGCCCGAGGGTCCCGATGACGACCCGGTCCGGCCAGTCGAACTCATGAACATGGGCGGGCACGTCGGTCATGTGACGATCCTAGGCGCCGCGGCCTCGGCAGCGGGAGCGCCCGCGCCGCCGCCCACCGCGGCATCACCGGCGCGGACGCCCGCCGCGAGCCAGGACAGATCGCCGGAGTCGGTGTTGATCGCCAGGACCCTCGGCCTGATCGCGCCGTAGCTCACGATCGACACCGAGGCGGGGCCCGCCTCCAGCCTCTGGAACATGTCCAGGTGCATGCCGAGCGCATCGGCCAGGACCGACTTGATGATGTCGCCGTGGCTCACCGCCACCCACACCGCTCCCGGACCGTGCTCGGCCTCGATCTCCGCATCATGGCGTCGGATCGCCGCCACCGCCCTGGCCTGCATCCCCGTCATGGACTCACCGCCGGGGAAGACGACCGCGGAGGGATGCGACTGCACGGTCCGCCACAGATCCTCCTTCGCGAGATCGTCGAGCCGTCGGCCCTGCCACCGGCCGTAGTCGCACTCCGTGATCTCGTCCTCGATCGACCAGGGCGGCGCGACCGCCTGTCGCTCGACGATGGCCCGGGCGGTCTCCCGGCAGCGGTCCAGCGGACTCGAGACCACCGCGGCGACGGGCACCGCCGCGATCCTGTCGCCGGTCCGCGCGGCCTGCTCGCGTCCCACATCGTCCAGGCTCACGCCAGGAGTTCGGCCCGCCAGGAAGCCCGTCGCATTGGCCGTGGTGCGACCGTGCCGCACGAGGAGAACTGTCGCCATTCCTCCAGCGTAGCGAGGCTGGGGAGACCTGCTCCACCACCTGCCCGTCAGCGCCCGCGATCCACGGCATCGTGCTGAGCCCCGGGCGAGTAGGGTCTCGATGACTGGGCGCGGAGCGCGCCGGGGAGGGGCAACCGATGGATGACAGGACGACGGACGGTACGAGGGACCAGAACAGCGCGGACGTCGTCGAGCTCACCGGGCGGCTCCTCTGCGCTGACCTCACCGAGGCCTCCACGGTCCGGCAGCACCTGCCCGAGCACATCGCCCTCACCCGCGCCGAGCCCGGATGCTTCCGCTTCGAGGTCGAGCCGACCGAGGACCCGCTGGTCTGGACCGTCGTCGAGCAGTTCGTGGACCGTGCGGCGTTCGATGCGCACCAGGCGAGGGTTCGCACGAGCCGCTGGCTCGAGGCCACCGCAGGGATCGCACGGGACTACGTCATCTCGACCCGGGATTCGCTCGACGAGGTGAGCGCCGTGACCCCCTCGCCAATGCTGCGCCGGCTTCGCGCCTCCGACGCCCCAGCGGTGCATGCCGCGTTCGGATCGGCCGACGACATGGCTCGTCAGGGCGACGTGACCACGCTGGCGGAGGCCGAGCGGTATGTCGCGCGCCTGCTCGAGGAGGACTCACCGCACGAGCCCTGGGCGATCACCGAGGGCGAGGAGCTGATCGGGCTCATCGCCAGGAGAACCTCAGCGGCTGGTTCTGGTACTGGGTGACGCACCGTGCCCGCGGACGCGGCCTCACCGCCCGCGCCGCCGCGACTGTCGCGCAGTGGGCGCTCACCGAGCGCGGCCTCGAGCGACTCGAGCTCGGGCACCGCGTGAACAACCCGGCCTCAGGCGCCGTCGCGCGAGCGGCGGGCTTCGTCAAGGAAGGCACCGAGCGCGGCAAGTTCCTCATCGACGGCCAGCGTTTCGATGTCGACACCTACGGCCGGCTGCGCACGGACCCGGCCCCGGCCTTCGACTCCCTGCCCCTGCGCGCCGGCGAATGACCGCGCGAGCCGCTATGCCACCGCCGCGTCACGCAGCTGCAGTCGGCGCACCCCGGGACGTATCCTGGCTCACACGGCATTGGAGGGATCGTGATGAGTGCGTCGCAGCACAAGCCCGTTCATGACCACGCGCCGGGACCGGGGGAGGAGACCCCGCTCCCGGAGCTCGAGGCGGATGAGACCGTCGCGCCGCGCCCCGAGGAGGAGATCGCGGATCTGCTGCGCGCCGATCCGGCCACGGAGGTGCCGGAGCCTGCGGCCGACTGACCCGTCGGCCCTGGAGCGGCCCGCGCCCGGGCTCAGAAGACGATGAGGCAGCCGAGCCCGAACAGGATGAGGAACGCGAACAGCGCGATGCTCACGAAGTTGTTCTCGGCGGAGCTCGGCTCCCGATCCTCCGGCGTCCAGCCCTCGATCGTCGGCGGCGTCGTCGTGATCTCGTTCTCGACGGGGTGATGTGTCGTGTTCATAGTGCTGCCACCAATCTGCTCGCTTCGGTCCAGGTCGAGATTGTCAGGATGACGAAGACGACCACGATGAACGCCGTGTACGTCCATCGCTGGGCGTGATCAGCCCGCCAGAACCGCCGCACGCTGACCACGCCGTTGACGGCGGCGATCGCGCAGAGCGCCAGGCCCACGGGGCCGGCGATCCACCCAGCGAGGCTCAGGAGCGGGATGAGGACGGGTATCGCCACATAGGTGATCGTGCACCGCAGCGCGGAGATCACGACGGCGACGCGGAAGGCCCGGTGCGCCCCGGCGCCTGAACTCGGCGCGGGCTCGCGGATCCCCAGCAGCCAGCGCATCGCCCCGTCGGCGGCCCGGTCGGAGCGGAACGCGGTGCGCCCGCTCGCTGCGCCGGGGCCGACGGGGCACGCGGCACGGGACCCCGCTGGGACGGGGGTCTCAGCGGCGACGTCCTCGGGAGCGACGTCCTCGGGAGCGACGTCCTCGGGAGCGACGTTCTCGGGGGCGAGGGAGGAGTGCATCACTCCTCCTGCCCCTGCTGCTCCCGCGGATCCTGCTGGGTCCGCGTGCGGTTGCTCCGCCAGAGTGCCCGCACGCCCGAGGCCGCGACCAGCAGGGCCGCTGCGCCGATGAGACCACCGGTGAAGAAGCCCCAGTACATGGGCTGGACGCTGGTAAAGCCGTCGCCCTCGCCGATGCCGCTGCCGATCAGGATGCCGAAGAACGGCGCGAGCAGGGCGACCACGAGCCCGACCATGATCCGTCGGAAGCCCGGCGGGGTGGGGGCGAGGACTACCCGGCGGCCCGGCGTGGGGATGCTCTGCGGGGAGGGGGCTCGCTCACTCATGATCATCGTCCTCCTGAGGGGTCGCCGCCGTCTGCGGCGGGCGGGGGTGGGCGGTGCTCGACGGGGTGGTGCTCGGGCTCGGGACACTGATGGGGGCGACCGCCTCGTCCTCGGGGGCGAAGTTCTTCAGCGCCCCCATCACCGGGCCGATGATGTCCATCGGCAGCGGGAACACGACGGTCGAGTTCTGGTCCGCGCCCAGCTCCAGCAGGGTCTGGAGATAGCGCAGCTGGAGCGAACCGGGGGCCTCGCTCAGCACGAGCGCCGCATCCCGCAGCTCGGTGGAGGCCTCGAGCTCACCGTGCGCGCTGATCACCTTCGCGCGCCGTTCGCGCTCGGCCTCGGCCTGACGGGCCATTGCCCGCTGCATCAGCTCGGGGATCTCCACGTCCTTGATCTCGACGACGGACACCTCCACACCCCACGGCACCGCCTGCTGGGCGATCGAGCGGTAGAGGTCCTCGTTGAGGTCCGCGCGGTGGGCCAGGAGCGTGTCGAGGTCCGCGCGGCCCACCACGGAGCGCAGCGTGGTCTGGGCGTACTGGGAGGTGGCGACCGCGTGGTTCTCCACCTCCATGACGGAGCGCACGGGGTCTGCGACCTTGAACATCACCACGGCGTTGACGCGGGCGGTGACGTTGTCACGGGTGATGACCTCCTGGGGCGGGATCGTCAGGGTGACCACGCGCATGTCGACCCGCACGGAGCGGTCCAGATACGGCAGCAGGAGCACCAGCCCGGGGCCGATCGCGCCGCGCAGCCGGCCCAGCCGGAAGATGACCAGGCGCTCGTACTCGCGCACCACGCGCAGCGAGGCGATGAGCACGATGAGCACGAGGGCGGCCACGATGATGCCGAGGAGCATGCTGCTAGGCATGGGTGTCGGAGTCCCTTCCGTCGGAGGCGTAGCGGGTCCGGCCGAGGACCAGCGGGGTGATGCCGTCCGTCGGCGCCCGACGGTCGGAGGAGTAGGAGGTGCGGCGGCGCTGGAGCGCCTCCAGCGCTTCGGCCCGGTCCTCGAGGTTCTCGTCCAGCGAGCGGAACAGCACGCCCTCGGGATCCACGGGGGAGCGCCGTAGGTGGGACCACAGCGGCAGGGACAGGAGGGCAACGGGAGCGGCGGTGACGAGCAGCAGCAGCTGGCTCAGCCCGCTCTCGACCGTGAACGCCGCACCGAGCGGCCAGAGGATGGCCAGGACGCTCACCGCGCAGGCGATGCCGCGGTGGAACCGTGCGGATTCCGAGGACGGCCACGGGTCGACCTCGTGGCGCATCTCCCGGCCGTCGTCCGAGGTGGTGCAGGTGTCCTTGATGGGGCACGCATTGCACACCGAGGGCTTGCCCCGGTAGCGCATGACGCGGTTGTCCGGGTCGAAGGACTGCGGCCACAGCCACTGGTCCTCCGGGCACAGCCACGCGTCGTGGTCCTCGTGGTAGACGAAGCCGGTGGTCTGGTTCGCGTCGTGCAGGGTGTGCACCCGCTTCGCGAGCCGGTCGATGCCGTGGGCGGCGAGGACCAGCGCGATGCCGTAGGCGGCGGAGAGCCACGCGGCGATCTCGATGCTCTGCAGCCAGCCCGTCATGGCAGCGGGTCCTCACCGGCCGCCTCGTCACGCCGACGATCGGAGGCAAAGCGGGTAGAGGCCGCGTTCTCGGAGCGTCCCGCAGCGGTGCTCCCGCTGACGGGCGCTCGCACTCCGGTGCGGTCCTCGCGCGCCTCAGGGGTCTCCTGGACGAAGAGGGTCTCCGGCTCCATCTGGGTGACGGTCGCGCGGATCGCGTGCCGTACGCCGAGCCACGTGATGTACACGAAGGGCAGGATCCCGCCGACGATGAACAGGACGTCACCGGGCAGGCGCATCCACTCCAGGACCAGGTTCTCCGTCTGGGTCAGGTAGGCCAGCGACCGTGCCTCGACATAGCCCTCGCTGACCGACGCCCACAGCTGGAGCACGCCGAGCGGGAGCAGCGTCGCGAAGACCATCCAGGCCAGGCCGATGTTCAGCGACCAGAAGGACAGCTTCGCCAGGCGGTCGGGCCACTTCTCGGGCCGGATGATGTAGCGCAGCGCGAACAGCGCCAGTCCCACGGCGAGCATGCCGTACACGCCCATCATCGAGCCGTGCGCATGGTTCGCGGTCAGCGCTGTGCCGATCTGGTAGTAGGACACGATCGGCAGGTTCACCAGGAATCCGAACACGCCTGCGCCGAGGAAGTTCCAGAAGCCGACGGCCACGAGGAACATGACCGCCCAGCGGTGCGGGAAGGGCGCGGTGGTGCGCGATTCCTGCCGCGCGCCGAGCTGCAGGAAGGTCCATGCCTCGACGGTGAGGAAGGTCAGCGGGATGACCTCCAGCGCCGAGAACACGGCGCCCAGCGCCATGTGCTCGACGGGCGTGCCGGAGAAGTACAGGTGGTGCATCGTGCCGATGACGCCGCCGGCGGAGTAGAGGATGACGTCCAGCAGGATGATCTGGATGGCGATGCGCCTGCGCACCACGCCCAGCATCACGAAGATGTACGCGACCATCACGGTGGTGAACAGCTCGAGGAAGTCCTCGACCCACAGGTGGACCACCCAGAACCGCCAGAACTCGGCGACCGTCAGGTGGGACTCGTTCGTCGCGAGCAGGCCCACCGCGTAGAAGGCGGGGATCGCGAGCGCCGCGTACATGAACAGCCACGGCATGTTGAACTTCGACTCGGTGCGCAGGCGCGACCGGATCGCCCGCACGATGATCAGGAACCACAGTCCGAGGCCGATGGTCAGCAGGATCTGGAACATGCGCGGCAGGTCCAGGTACTCCCACTGCTGGGTGAAGAAGGGCGAGCCCTCCGCCCACTCGGGCCCGTAGATGCTGATGGCGGTGCCGCCGAACATGCCGACGACCACGAGCGCGAGGGCGCCCAGCAGGCCGTAGGAGAGGTAGTGCTGCCCCTTCGGCTCCCGGCCCGAGATGATCGGGGCGAGGAAGATCGCGGCCGCCAGGAACGAGGCCGCGGTCCACAGCAGGGACAGCTGCACGTGCCAGGTGCGGGCGAGGTTGAAGGGGAAGATCTGGGCAAGGTCGACGCCGAAGAAGCCCTGGATCTCGACCCGGTAGTGCTCCACGGACGCGCCGACGGTGGCCTGGATGAGGAACAGCAGGGCGACGACGAGGAAGAACCAGGCGGTGGACTTCTGCGCCTTGGTGATCCCGACCGTGCCGGGCTGCAGGAAGCGCAGCGCCGTGGTGTCGTTGCCCTTCCAGCCGAGCGTGCTGCTCCAGCGCCCGTACACCGCGAACAGCAGGCCGAGACCCACCAGCAGCGCGACCAGGGAGATCGCGGACCACACCAGGATGTCCGCCGTCGGGTGGTTGTCCACCCTCGGTTCGGCCGGCCAGTTGTTCGTGTAGGAGTAGCCGAGGCCGGGGCGCTCGGCAGCGCTCGCCCACGCGGTCCACGCGTAGAAGGCGGTGAGGTCGTGGATGTCCTCGGGGGCGGTGATCGCCTCGGGGACGAGTCCGTTCGCGGTGGTCGGATCGCCGAAGAACTCCGCGTAATGCTCCTGGATCGCCTCGAAGGCGCTGATCTGC
Organism: Brachybacterium sp. SW0106-09; assembly: GCF_001293905.1. Taxonomy (NCBI): domain Bacteria; kingdom Bacillati; phylum Actinomycetota; class Actinomycetes; order Micrococcales; family Dermabacteraceae; genus Brachybacterium; species Brachybacterium sp. SW0106-09. Next base: position 105,044 of record NZ_BCAK01000055.1, on the reverse strand, counting down.
TCGTCGGTGAACACGAGCGTGCCGGTCGCCTCCTCGTACCGGTTGGTGCGCTGCATCTGCGAGGTCGCGACCGAAGGGTCCTGGACGCCCTGGCTGGTGAGCTGCTCGGCGATGTGCTCGCTGCTCAGACGGAGGTACTCCGCGGTGTAGTCCGGGCCCAGGTAGGCGCCGTGGCCCATCACCGAGCCGTACTGCTGCAGGCCCCGCGCGAGGAAGATGTTCTGGCCGCGGGTGATGTCCTCCTGCGTGAAGATCTCCTCGCCGCTCTCGCTGACCACCCGCTCCGGCAGGGGCATCGAGTCGGTGTAGGTCCGGTAGGCGAGCACCCCCATCACCATGAAGCCGAAGATCAGGACGAGGGCGACGCCCTGGACCCATCCCTTCGAGAGGGAGATCTCGGATCTCGACCGGGCGGGGGAGTCCTTGTCGGTGACACTCACGAGGCTGAATCCATCCTGTGCGGAGGCGTCGCGACACGGGGCCGCTCCACCAGGGCGACGGGAGGCACGGCACCCTCGCGGCACGGCCTGGTCGTGCGGCGGGGGAAGGGTGCCGTGACCTCCCTCGAAGCTGGGCACAGCATCACCTGGGAGTCCCGGATCGAGAATGACGTGCGTCAATCGAGTCCATTTCGGGGCGCTGAGCCTGATCTGCGTCAGTCAAGTGCACGGCGACAGAGGCGTCCTCTGCGGTGGACGGGGCCGGTGGGTCGATGGGGCCGACGGGACGCAGCGTCCACAGGCACAGGGCCGACGGGGCCTGGCGGCCGGGCCCTAAGGCCGGTCCCGGGGCGGTGCGCGGCGGCTACGGTGGTAGCGCGGCTGAGAGCTGTGGCGATGGAGCGTTGCAGCACTCGTGCTCGCAGGTCGTGGCATCCGCGACGACCTCCCGCGGCCCGCGCTCGCCGAGGAGGATTGACGGTGGCCCTGCAGGTCTCTCCCCATATGCCGGTGCGCAGCCCCGGCCGGCGCCGCACCATCCCTCTGCGCGTCCTGCCCATCCCGCACGAGTGCCCGCTGCCTGTGCGTCTGCGGGCACTGAGCCGGTCCCGCTGGTTCCACTCACTCGACGAGCGGCAGCTCCGGGCGCTCGATGCGCGCATGACGCGCTGCAGCTGGGGAGCCGGGGAGACTCTCTTCCGCGCCGGCGAGGGCGCCGATGCCCTGTACATCATCGCCGAGGGACGGGTCCGGCTCTCCCAGCGGGCCGCGGACGGCACCGAACGGGCCACCGACATCCTGGGGCCGAGCATGCCGCTCGGCGCTGTCGGGGTCGGCCGGCGCACCGTGCAGCGCGAGACCGCCGAGGCGCTGGTGGACACGTGCGCGCTGCGCATCGAGCAGGCGATCTTCCATCAGATCCTGCTCGAGCACCCCACGGTCGCCGTGCGGGTGGTCGAGGCCGTCACGGACCGTCTCTCCCAGCTGCAGAACGAGACCGGCGGGTGGATGACCTGGCCCGTCGCCGCGCGGCTCGCCGCTGTGCTGCTACGACTGTCCGTGAGGCTCGGCCGTGATCGCGGACATCGCGGGATCCTGCTGGACGTCCCCTTGTGCCGTGCCGATCTCGCCGGCCTCACCGGCTCGACGCCCGAGTCCGTCTCCCGGGTGCTCAGCCGGTGGAAGGAGGAGGCGATCATCGACTCCGGCCGGCGCTGGGTCGCGCTGCTGGACGTCGAGCACCTGCGTCGGACCGCAGCCGAGGGGTGGGACGGGGCCGTCGCCGTGGGCGACGAGCCTCGACTGCGCTCGAGCTGACAGGACTGGGCGAGCCCGCCCCTCACCCCTCCTGCGGCGTCAGCGTGCGGGTGTACTGCACCTCGCCGGTCGCATCGATCAGCTCCACGGTGAACTCCTCTCCGTCGGGCGCGATCTCCACCCGGCCGAAGAACTGGCCCTTCCCGTCGCGCGGGGAGCCCATCGCGGGGCCGGCCTTCTGGAAGTCGACCTCGGGGCCGAAGGTGCCGTCCATCTCGTTGGGGCCGAAGGAGCCGGCGTTGATCGGTCCGGCCACGAACTCCCAGAACGGGTCGAAGTCGGTGAACGCGGCCCGGTCGGGGGAGTAGTGGTGGGCGGCGCAGTAGTGGACGTCGCCGGTGAGGAAGACGATGTTGCGGGTGCGCTGGGACTTGATCCCCGACAGCAGGCGCGCGAGCTCCAGCTCACGGCCCAGGGGTGCGCCGTCCTCGGCGTTGGCGATCGACTCCTGGCCCTCGCCGTCGGGCACCACGATCCCCAGCGGCAGGTCCGCGAGGATCACCTTCCAGGTCGCCTGCGACCTGCGCAGACCCTTCAGCAGCCACTGCAGCTGCTCCTCGCCGAGCATCGACGTGGCGCGCTGCTCCCGCCCGTCGGTGTTCTCGCCCTTGTGCGTGCGCATGTCGAGCACGAACACGTCCAGCGCCGGCCCGCGGGAGATCTTCCGGTAGATCCGCTCCGGCTCGAAGCCGGTGCCGGGCTTCAGCGAGCGGACGTCGGCGATCGGCTGGTACTCCTGCCAGGCGCGTCGGCCGCGCGCGGCCAGGGTGTCCACATCGACGACGGAGTAGCGGTCGTCCTCCAGCACCTCGCCGGGCCACCAGTTGTTGGTGGTCTCGTGGTCGTCCCAGGTGGCGATGACCGGGACCTCGGCGTACAGCGCGCGGATGTTCTCGTCCCTCAGGTTGTAGCTGTGGCGGCCGCGGAACTCCCGCAGTGTCTCGGCGACCTTCGCGACCTCGTCGGTGACCAGGTTGCGCCAGATCGTGCCGTCGGGCTCCTCGATGCTCTCCTCGATCGGGCCGTCGGCGTAGATCGTGTCCCCGGCGTGGAGGAAGAAGTCGGGCTCCACGGCGCGCATCGCCTCGTAGCCGAACATGCCGCCGACGTCGGGGTTGATGCCGTACCCCTGGCCGGCGGTGTCGGCCGTCCAGACGAAGGACTGCGCCCCGTCGGAGCGGTGCCCGGGCGCGGTCCCGAAGCGGCCGACGCCGACCTCGCCCCGTTTCCCGTTCTCGTCCTCGAAGAACAGCTCGACCTCGTACTGCGTGTCGGAGGGGAGGTCCGTCGCGCTGATCCGGGCGGTGAAGTCGGTCCGCTCGGTGGCCCAGGGGCCGCGCAGCACGATCGGCTCGCTGTCCCGGCCGCGGCCCTTCCCGCGGCCCCTCGAGGAGGAGGTGAGGCGACGGCCCTCATGGTCCAGGGCGTGCAGGACGGCCTGGAGCCGGCCCTCGCCCGAGGCGCGGGACCAGAGCACGGCGGAGTCCATGGTGACGTCCCCGGTCTGCAGGCCGGAGGGCAGGGTCAGGCGAGCGGCGCCGGGGCGGGAAGGAGCGGGACGAGCGGGCGCGGCGGAGGCGGCGGGCGGGGTGATGGCGGGGACCGCGGCGGCGAGGGAGGCCGCGGCGGCGCCCTTGAGGAGGGTGCGACGGGCGGGGGAGCGGAAGGTGTCCATGTCGGGAGTGAACTCCTCCGGGGTGACGAGGGCGTGGCCCGACGATGAACTCCGGGCGAGCCCGGCGTTCACCGCCCGGACCTGTCGTCGTCCCCGCAGCCCGTGACTACCGTGGGGCCATGAGCACAGCGAAGCCGCAGCGACCCGACCACATCGAGGTGCGCGGAGCGCGCGTGCACAACCTCCGCGGCCTCGACGTCGACATCCCGCTGGACCGTCTGGTCGCGATCGCCGGCGTCTCCGGCTCCGGCAAGTCCTCCCTCGCCATGGGCGTGGTCTACGCCGAGGGCTCCCGCCGTTACGTCGAGGCGCTGTCGACCTACACCCGCCGTCGCATGGCGCAGGCCCCGCGCGCGGACGTCGACGAGGTCGTGCACGTCCCCGCCGCGCTCGCGCTGCGCCAACGGCCCGGGGTGCCGAGCGTCCGCTCCACCTTCGGCACCTCCACCGAGCTGCTGAACGTGCTGCGCCTGATGTACTCGCGCCTGGCCTCCCACCTCTGCCCGAACGGGCACCGCGTCCCGCCCTCGCTGCTCGTCGCCGCCGAGGAGCCCTATCCCTGTCCGGAGTGCGGAGCGGACGTGGACCCGCCCGGCGCCGAGGCGCTCGCCTTCAACTCCGAGGGCGCCTGCCCCGCCTGCGAGGGCACCGGGATCGTGCGCGAGGTCGACGACGACGCCCTGGTCCCGGACACCTCGAAGACTCTCGACGAGGGCGCCGTGAAGCCCTGGAACATGTTCGGCTGGAAGGTGCAGCCGGACATCGCCCGCGAGTTCGGGGTGCGCACCGACGTGCCCTGGCGGGACCTCGAGGACTGGGAGAAGGACGTCGTCCTGGACGGCCCCGAGGAGAAGAAGGCGATCATGGTCCGCTCGAAGAAGGGCGCCCACGACCTCGACTTCACCTTCCGCAACGCCCGCCTCACGGTCACCGAGGAGCTGCGGCGCGCCCACGACGAGAGGCGGCTCGCCCGCGTCTCCCGCTTCCTGGTCGAGCGCACCTGCCCCGCCTGCGAGGGCACGCGGCTCTCGCCCGCGGCGCGGGAGCCCGAGATCGACGGGAAGGACCTCGCCGCCGCCTCCGCGATGACGCTCGACGAGCTCCTGGACTGGGCGCCGAGGATCATCGAGCCCCTACCGTCCGAGATGCATCCGATGGCGCGCGGGCTCGTGGACCAGTTCCTGCAGATGGCGGAGCGTCTCGTCCACCTCGGCCTCGGCTATCTCTCCCTGGACCGGGCCGGCTCCACCCTCTCGACAGGGGAGCGCCAGCGCGCCCAGCTCGCCCGCGCCGTCCGCAACCGCACCACCGGCGTGCTCTACGTGCTCGACGAGCCCAGCATCGGCATGCACCCCTCGAACATCGAGGGGCTCGTCGAGCTGATCGGCGACCTGCTCGCCGACGGGAACTCCGTGCTCGTCGTCGACCACGACGTGCAGCTGCTGCGCGAGGCCGAGGAGATCCTCGAGATCGGCCCCGGCGCGGGCGGCGACGGCGGCACCGTCATCGCCCAGGGGAGCGTCGAAGAGATCATCGCCGACGCCGCCTCCCGGCTCGGCCCGTTCCTCGACGGCCGCGAGGAGATCGTCGTCCGCGAGCGCGCCGCCGAGCAGGACGTCTTCGCGCACGGCGCGATCCGCCAGGAGAGCGCGCCGCTGCACACCGTCCGGGAGCTCGACGTCCGCGTCCCCCGAGGCCGCCTCACCGCGGTCACCGGCGTCTCCGGCTCGGGCAAGACCACCCTGGTGCTCGAGACGCTCGTGCCCGCGCTGCGCGCGAGGGGAGACGGCCGCGAACTGCCCGGCCACGTGCACTCGCTCGAGGCCGACGGGGTCGAGCACGTCCACCGCATCGACGCGACCCCGATCGGCGTGAACGTCCGCTCGACCGTCGCCACCTACTCGGGCGTGCTGGACCCCCTGCGCCGCGAGTTCGCCCGCACCCCGGCCGCGCAGGAGCGCGGACTGACCATGGGCGACTTCTCCTACAACACCGGCTCCCTGCGCTGTCCGCGCTGCGAGGGCACGGGCCGCGTCGAGCTCGACGTGCAGTTCCTGCCCGACGTCGACATCGACTGCCCCGACTGCGAGGGGAGTCGCTACGCCCCTGAGGCCTCGGAGATCCGGCGAGGGGACGTGACCCTGCCCGGCCTGCTCTCCGCCACCGTCGCCGAGGCGATCGAGCTCGTCGGCGACGTCCGCGCCGTCCGCCGCACCCTCGAGACCCTGGTCGACCTCGGGCTCGGCTATCTCACCCTGGGCGAGGACACCCCGGCCCTCTCGGGCGGCGAGGCGCAGCGCCTCAAGCTCGCCGGGCAGATGGGCCGCACCCAGCGCGACGCCGTGTTCGTCTTCGACGAGCCGAGCGTCGGCCTGCACCCGCTGGACGTGCGCACCCTCGTGCACGTCCTGGACCGGCTCGTCGACAACGGCGCGACCGTCCTGGTCATCGAGCACGACCTCGACCTGATCGCCAACGCCGACTGGGTGATCGACATGGGACCGGGCGGCGGCGCCGCGGGCGGCCGCCTCGTCGCCCGCGGCACCCCCGAGCAGATCGCCGCCGACGACGACAGCCTCACGGGCGGCCACCTGCGCCGCCACCTGGGCGGATGACGGCGACGGGCACTCCGCCTGTGGAGAGCGACGACGAGCCCCAGCACCCCCGGTACTTCCACGGCACGTGCGCGACGCTGCGGCCGGGGGACCTGATCACCGCAGGCCACCGCTCGCGCTGCCGGGACGACGTGGTCAAGAACCACGCCTGCTTGACCGCTCGCCGCGATGGCGGGGACCGGCCGCCGAGATCATCAACTGACGAGGACGCCGACACCCCCCCACGGCTAGGCTGGCTACGGCCGTGCGCAGAGGCGCGGCGCCCCAGCACGAGGAGACCCCATGGCCCTGCACGAGATCACCCTCCCCTCCGCGAACGGTCGCGACGAGATCCAGGCATGGCTGCACGTGCCCGCCGCCGAGCCCCGCGGCATCGTGCAGATCGTGCACGGGCTCGGCGAGCACTCCCGCCGCTACCTGCATGTGATCAGCGCTCTCGTCGACGAGGGCTTCGCCGTCCTCGCGGGCGACCACGCCGGCCACGGCGCGACCGCGATGCGCTCGGGGATCTGGGCGGACGCCGGGGACGAGGCGGCGCGCGTCGTCGTCGATGACGAGCTCGCGCTCCAGGCTCGTGCCCGCGAGATCCTGCCGGGTCTGCCGCACGTCCTCTACGGCCACAGCTGGGGCTCCATGATCGCGCGCGTCGTCGCGACCGCACCGCAGGCGCAGCTCGCCGGCCTGGTGCTCGGCGGGATCGCGGCGCAGATGCGAGGGATCGAGGCGAGCATCGACCGCGAGGCGCTCGCCGCCCTCGCCACCGGTGCGCAGCGGGCCGACCCCGCCCCCGAGGAGTTCGTCGGCCAGCTCTTCGACGGCTTCCTGGACCGCTTCGGGGAGGACGCCGGGCCCACCGCCTGGGTCGCGCTCGACGAGGACGTCGTCGCCGACCACGGCCGCGACCCCCTCAACAACTTCGGCGCCCCGATGAGCGCCCGCTTCCTCCAGGGCTTCGTGGACGTCTACGACCGGGCGAACTCCGAGGCGTTCTACTCCGACCTGCCCGCGGAACTGCCCGTGCTGATCCTCGCCGGCGACCAGGACCCGGTGGCGAACTACGGCGAGGGTGCGCTCCACGTCGCCAACCGCCTGCACGAGGCCGGCCGCACCGACGTGCGCACCCGCGTCTACCCGGGCGTCCGCCACGAGGTCCACAACGAGCCCACCACCCGCGACGACGTGGTGCAGGAGATCCTCGCCTTCGCCGCGCGCGCGACTGCCGGTTGAGGGGCTGGGCCGACGGACGTCGAGTGCGCCGTGCTACCGCCGTGCAGCGAGGAAGCCCCGGATCGCCTCCAGCAGCTCGGCGAGATCCCGCTTCGACATCGCGAAGCCGTCGGGCAGGTCCACATAGCCGCGGCTGACGTCTCCGTCCACGTTCGCCCCGGCGCCGGAGGCGAGGTGGATCCCGACGTCGGTGCTGGAGGATCCACCGGCGGGGTTGGAGAAGCGCTCGACGTGCGTCATCTCCTCCCAGCGCAGCCCCGTCTCGCGGACCCGCTCGCCCGGCCGGCGCGCGGAGATCGCGAGCCCGTGGCGGCTCAGGGTCAGCCGGCTGCCTCGCACCAACGGCCGCGCGGCGAGGACGGCGGTCACGAGGAAGAGCAGGGTCGCGAGTACGCAGCCCCAGCCCGTGGGCGAGTCCGCGCCGTGCTCCTGGAAGGAGCCGGCGGCCATCACTGCGGGGAAGAGCGCCAGGACCAGGGAGCCCAGCATCATGAGCACGCATCTGACGGGGCTCGCCGCCACTGTGACCATCCCGGTGCGGTGGAACTCGTCCCAGCGCCGCTGCACCTCTGACCGTGCCGTCCCTGCCCCCTGCGTCATCTCGGTCCTGCAGCGGTGCGCCGTCCCCGCGAGCCGCCGGTGCGAGCGTACGCCCCGGGGCGATGGCACGATGAGCGCATGAGCCCCGACGACGTGCAGTTCTTCCTCGCCCTCGAGGAGCAGGTGTGGCAGGCGCAGGTCACGGCGGACGCCGCGGCCGAGCGGGAGCTGCTGCCTCCGGACTTCCTCGGCGTGGACACCGGTGGGTTCAACGACCTGGAGCGCCATCTCGCCCAGCTGGCCGAGGGGCCGATCACCGCGGACTTCGCGCTGTCCGGGGCGCAGCTGCTGCGCGTGGGGGAGGACGCCGTGCTGCTGAGCTACCGCGCCGACGCCCGCGCCCCGGGCGAGCAGGCCGCGGAGACCTTCTTCATCACCTCGCTCTGGCAGCGGCGCGGGGATCGGTGGTGGAACACCTTCAGTCAGGACACCCCCGGCACCCGCTGAGCCCGTTCGCAGCGGAGGCACCGGCCCGGTGATCCCGAGGCGCCGGCCTCGGAGGCGCCGACGTCGGGCGTTCCGGCGCTCAGCTCGTCAGCCCCTCGCCCCCGCGCACGTCCGTGCCGTGCTCGGCGAAGGCCCGGAAGTCCTCCATATGGGCGAGGGTCTGCTTCCGGAAGGCGCCGCGCATCAGCGGGGCGAGCAGCCGCATCGGCAGCGCGGAGAAGCGGTACTCGTTCTCGCTCTCCCACAGCGTGGTCCCGTCGCCGAGGTCGTGCAGATGCTCCTTCGCCGCGGACCACATGCCTTCGGTCAGGAGCTCCCGCTCGTAGTGGACCACCACGTCGGCCGGGAGATCCTCGAGCTGCTCGGGATCGCGCCGGGTGATCGTCTCCCGCGCCTCCATCGTGCTCGATCCGGAGCGCATCTCGACGCGGGAGACGGCGCCGACGTGCCCCTCCCGCCCCTCGACCAGCTCGTGGGCGACGAGTCCCCGCAGCCAGGAGGGATGGTGGGCGGGATCCGAGAGCAGCTCGATCACGCGATGCCGGGGCTGGGCGATGGTGAGGACGAGCGTGAACTCCATGGGACGATTCTCGCGCCCGAGGGGAGCGGATGCACGACCGCGAGGCAGAAGCGCTCCGGGCGCCGTGCCGTCGCTGTGCCGCACCAGCGCTGCGCCGCCGTTCGGTGGAACCTCGGCATCTCGGGGCCGGGACCTCACCTCCGCGCCTCCCGGGACGTCTACGTGGTGAGAGAGCAGAGGAGGCCCTCATGGACGGACCCCGCCACACCACCCTCCGCACACGTCTCGGAGACCTCACCGTCTCGGCCGACGGGGAGGCGCTGACCGGGCTGTACTTCCCCGGGCACTGGCATCCGCCGAGCGCCGAACGGCTCGGTGCCGTGGTCGAGGCGGACGCCGATCCGCTGCTGGTCCGCGCCCGCGAGCAGCTCGAGGAGTACCTCGCCGGCCAGAGGCAGGAGTTCGACCTGCCGCGGCGCACCGGCGGCGACGACTTCTCCGAACGCGTGTGGGCGCTGCTGCAGGAGATCCCCTACGGGGAGACGACCACCTACGGCGCGCTCGCCGCGCAGCTGGGGACCCGCGGCCTCGCCCAGCGCGTCGGCCAGTGCGTGGGCCGGAACCCGCTGAGCATTGTCGTGCCCTGCCACCGCGTGGTCGGGGCCGACGGCTCCCTCACCGGGTACGCGGGCGGCCTCGAGCGCAAGCGCGCCCTGCTCGAGCTCGAGGAGCCTGACGAGCGCAGCGCCGAGCGGCTGTTCTGAGCGGCGAGGAGAGGCACATGACAGGTCCCGATACCGCCGCGTGGTCCCGGCGCCGCGTCGACGTCGCCGGTCCCTTCGACCACCGGGCCGCGCTCGCGACCCTCGCCGCGCACGCCGTCGACGGACTGCACCACCTGGACCTCGAGACCGGCACGTTCAGCCGGTGGGTGCAGGTCGAGGACGCCCAGCACCTGGTCACCACGCGGCTCGAGACGGGAGGGGCGAGCCTCGCGACCCCGTCGGGGGACCCCGCGGTCCTCGACGCGCTCGCGGACCTGACCGCGCGCTGGTTCGACCTCGCCGCGGACCTCGGCCCCGTCGACGCCCGTCTCGGCGCGGATCCGCTGTTCGCCGCACAGGTGCGGGAGCGGCCGGGACTGCGGATCACCCGCTTCCGCCAGCCCTTCGAGGCCGTGGTCTGCACCGTCCTCGGCCAGCAGGTCTCCCTTGCCGCCGGCCGGCTGTTCGCCGCGCGGCTCGTCGCCGCCCACGGCACCGCTCCGCGCGGCGAGGCGGCGCCGCTGCGCGCGTTCCCCGCCCCGGCCGCGCTCGCCGAGATCCCCCTCGAGGAGCTGCGGGCCACGATCGGCCTGACCGGCTCCCGCGCGAGGACCGTGCACGAGGCCGCGGTGCTGTGCGCGGAACACGGCGGAGGAGCGGTGCTGCCGCCCCGGGAGGCGCTGGCTGAGGTGCATGGCATCGGCGCCTGGACCCTGGACCACCTCGCGCTGCGCGCCGGCACCGACGCGGACGCCTATCCCGCCGGCGATGCGGTGCTGCGCCGCACCCTCGCCGCGCTCGACCCGTCGGCCGACGCCGCCAGGATCGCCTCCTGGAGCCCGTACCGCGGCTACGCGGCGACGAGGCTGTGGGCCTTCGGCAGATGAGACGGGGCCGACGGCATGATCGCCGTCGGCCCCGTGCCGTGCTCGCGCCTCGCTCTGACGAACGACCCGCGTGGGCTCGGATCAGCCCTGCGCACCCCGGATCAGATCGGAGGCGCGCTCGCCGATCAGCATCGTGGTGATGTTGGGGTTCACAGCGACCAGCTGCGGCATGACCGAGCCGTCCACGACCCGCAGGCCCGTGACGCCCTTGACCCGCAGCTGCGGGTCCAGCGGCGACATCTCGTCGTCGGCGGCGCCCATCCGCACCGTCCCGGCCGGGTGGTAGACGGTGTTGTGGGTCTTCGAGACGTAGTCGGCGATCTCCTCGTCGCTCTGCACGTCCTCGCCCGGGAACAGCTCCCGGCCGCGGTAGGCGTCCATCCCGGACTGGGCGACGATCTCGCGGGCTTTGCGGATGCCCGCGACGGCCACACGCATGTCGTGGCCGTCCTCGTCGGTGAAGTAGCGCGGATCGACCTTCGGCTTGTCGCGGTAGTCGATCGTGCGCAGGCGCACCGTGCCGCGGGAGCGGGCGTGGGTGACGTTCGGGGTCAGGGCGAAGGATTCCGGGGAGGTGGGGTAGCCCTGGCGGCGGGTGTGCATGTCGAAGGGCACCGAGCCGTAGTGCATCATCAGGTCCGGCAGGTCCAGGCCCTCCTCGGTGGGGGTGAAGATCCCGATCTCCCACCACTGGGTGGACTCGCGCGTCATCTTCTGCGTCGACTCCCAGGAGATGACCGCCTCGGGGTGGTCCTGCAGGTTCGAGCCGACGCCGGGGGAGTCCACGCGCACCTCGATGCCCACCTCGCGCAGGTGATCGGCGGGGCCGATCCCGGAGAGCATCAGCAGCTTCGGCGAGTCGATCGCGCCGGCGGAGAGGATGACCTCCCTGCGGGCGTTCATGATCGAGGAGCGGTCGAAGGAGTTGTCGATGTACTCCACGCCCGTGGCCCGCCGGTCCTCGTCGAAGAGGACCTGCATGACCTGGTGACCGGTGAGGACGTGCAGGTTCTCCCGGTCCCGGATCGGGTGGAGGTAGGAGACGGAGGAGGAGGCGCGGGTGCCGTCGGCCTGGCGGTTGACCTGGAACCAGTTCGCGCCGTTGACGACGGTGGAGAAGTCGTTGAAGCGGGCGCGGGGGATCCCGGCCTGCTCGCACGCGTCGAGCAGGGCGATGCCGAGCTTGTCGTCGGCCGGGGCGTCCATCAGCTCGACGGGGCCCGCGCTGCCGTGGCCGGCGCCCTCGCGGTCGCGGTTGTTCTCCAGCCGCTCGATGAGGGGGAGCATGTCCTTCGAGCCCCAGCCCTCGGCCCCCATCCGCTCCCACAGGTCCATGTCCTCCGCCGGCGGATGGAAGGCGATGCAGGAGTTGTGGGAGGAGCAGCCGCCCAGCACCCTGGCCCGGGCGTGGCGCATGAAGGAGTTGCCGTTCTCCTGCGGCTCGATCGGGTAGTCCCAGTCCAGCCCGGACTCCAGCAGCTCGGGCCAGCGCTTCAGCTGCAGCACCTCCTCGTGGTCGAGGTCGTGCGGGCCGGCCTCGAGCAGGGCCACCTCGAGGCTCGGGTCCTCGCTCAGGCGGGCGGCGACGACGGCTCCGGCGGAGCCGCCGCCGACCACGATGTAGTCGTACTCGGCGATGGGGTTCTCGGACGTGAGGTCCTTGCGGGTCATCTCTCCTGCTTCCTGATGAAGGGGACGGTGGGGACGGGCGAGGGGGCGCATGCTCCCGCGTACCGGACCGGGGCGCGCGGGAGCGAGCGCGGTGGCGGTCAGCCCTTGCGGGGGAACCAGCCGGAGGCGGCCGGCTCGGTGTTCTGGTAGATGTGCTTGGCCTCGGTGTACTCCTCGAGGCCGGAGGGGCCGAGCTCGCGCCCGAACCCGGACATCTTGAAGCCGCCCCACTCCGCCTGCGGCAGGTAGGGGTGGTAGTCGTTGATCCAGATCGTGCCGTGGCGCAGCGCGCGCGAGACCCGGTTCGCGGTGCCCGCGTCGGAGGTCCACACCGCGCCGGCAAGGCCGTACTCGGTGTGGTTGGCGATCTCGATCGCCTCCTGCTCGGTGGAGAAGGTCTCCACCGTGATCACCGGGCCGAAGCCCTCCTCGATCACGGCAGGGTTGTCCCGGGTGCAGCGGTCCAGCACCGTCGGGGCGTAGAAGAAGCCCTTCTCGTGCTCGGGGCCGCCCCAGTGGCCGCCGGTGCGCAGCCGCGCCCCGGCCTCGACGCCGCGCTTGACGTAGTCGGTGACTTTCTCGCGGTGGGCCTTCGAGATCAGCGGACCGGTCTCGGCGCTCTCGTCGAAGGGGCCGCCCATGACGATGCCCTCGGCGCGGGCGACGAGGTCGTCGACGAACCGCTCGGCGATGGACTCGTGGATGATCAGGCGCGTCCCGGCCGAGCACACCAGGCCCGAGTCGAGGAAGCCGGCGTTCAGCGCGTTGTCGAGCGCCGCCTCGTAGTCCGCGTCGGCGAAGACGACGTTGGGGTTCTTCCCGCCGAGCTCGAGGGCGACCTTCTTGATCCCCTTCGCGGCGGACTCGGCGATCTTCCGGCCGGTGACCAGGCCGCCCGTGAAGGAGACCAGGTCGATCTCCGGGTGGGAGGACAGCGGGGCGCCGACGGTGCCGCCGTCGCCGAGCACCAGGTTCGCCACGCCCTTGGGGAGCCCGAGCTCGTCGAGCACCTCCATCATCAGCATCGTGGTGTGCGGGGTGAGCTCGGCGGGCTTGATCACGAAGGCGTTGCCGGCCGCGAGGGCGGGCGCGATCTTCCACGCGCCCTGCAGCAGCGGGAAGTTCCACGGCGTGATCATGCCGCACACGCCGACGGGCTCGCGGACCACGCGGGAGATCACCGCGGCATCGCCCGCGTCGACCAGACGGCCCGGGTCCTGGTCGGCGATCTTCCCGAAGTAGCGGAAGCAGGAGGCGATGTCGTCCATGTCGCCCTCGGCCTCGACCAGGCGCTTGCCGGTGTCCTGCGCCTCGGCGCGGGCGAACTCGTCCTTCCGCTCGGCCAGGCGGTCCGCGACGCGCAGCAGGAAGTCGCCGCGCTGGGCGGCCGGGGTGCCGGACCACTCGCCGCGCTCGAAGGCGGCGCGGGCGGCGAGGATCGCGCGCTCGACGTCCTCGGCGCCGGCCTCGGAGACCACGCCCACCTCGGTGCCGTCGGCCGGACAGGTGATCGTGCGGGTCTCACCGGTGGAGGACGGCACCCAGGCGCCGTCGATGAACAGGGTCGCGGGGCTCTCAGTCATGGTTCTCCTTCGTCGTCCGCGCGGTGGCGGGGTCGGTGGGCTGGTCGGGCTGGGTCGCATCGGACCGGTGGTCCTCATCCTGGGCGCCCTCGGGCTCGGCGTCGACGTGGTCGGCGTCGTCCCAGGTGTCCGGGGCGGTGACAGGGATCGTGCCGGTGGCGGTGCCGATCTCGTCGCTCATCGTCAAGTACATGATGTGAGCGTCGTAGGCGTCCAGGACGTCGCTGATGACCTGCTCCTTCGTGTACCCCATGATGTCGCGTCCGCGGGAGCCGGTGCGCGAGAAGATCTCGATGCGGTAGTAGACGTCCCGCACGGTGGAGAGGTTCGCGGCGAAGCTCGGCACCGAGTACGCGACCGGGTAGGCCTGGTACTTGAAGTCCTCGGCATGCGGGAACGAGACGACCAGGTCGATGTACGGCACTCCGTGGTCGGGATGTTCGCCGCGATGGCAGGAGACGTCCGCGCCGAGGGCGCGCAGCTCCGAGGCGACCTCCTCGACGGCGGGGGTCGCGACCTCCGCCACGAAGGCGCGGGCCCTGCCCTCGTCGGCGTAGGACATGCGGCCCCGCAGGCGCTGCTGCCACGGGACGCGGTCGTGGGACTCGCCGCCGCGCACCCGGGAGGTGAGCACGCCGGGCAGGGCCGCGGTGCGGGCGTCGAGGTCCATCTGCTCGGTGCGCAGCACTTTCCACAGGCTGAACATCACCAAATACACCAGGATCGACAGCGGCAGGCCCACCACCACGGTCGCGGCCTGGAGGGTGTACACCCCGTCGATGAAGAGCATCACGAGGGTGAGCGCGCCGGTGATCACGGCCCATACGATCCGCAGCCAGGGCGGGCCGTCGGCGTCCGTGGTGGAGGCCTTCGAGGTCATGTTCGCCATCACCAGCGAGCCGGAGTCCGCGGAGGTGACGTAGAAGAACAATCCCGTCACCACGGCGAGCGAGACGGTGAAGAGCGCGCCCGGGTACTGCTCGAGCAGGTTGAAGAAGCCGGACTCGGGCTGGTTCACGGCGAGGTCGAGGAAGTCTCCGTCACCTGCGAAGCTCAGCGCGGCGTTCCCGAAGATCGACACCCACAGCAGGATGAACGAGAAGGGGATCAGCAGCACGCCGACGACGAACTCGCGAAGGGTGCGGCCACGGGAGATGCGCGCCAGGAACAGGCTCACGAAGGGCGCCCAGGCGATCCACCACGCCCAGAAGAACAGGGTCCAGTCCGCCATCCACTGGTCGGAGGGGTAGTCGGCGGCGCCGTCGGTGTAGGCGAAGGTGTTCATCATCATCCCGGGGAAGCGGGAGAAGAAGTCGCCGATGTTCTGGACGAGGGTGTTGAGCAGCTGGTGGGTCTGCCCGGAGAAGAGCACCCACAGCATCAGTGCGATCGCCAGCAGCACGTTGAGCTCGGAGAGGCGACGGATGCCCTTGTCGACGCCGGAGACGGTCGAGACGATCGTGATGCCGACCGCGAGCGCCATCAGAGCGATCTGCACCGCGATCGAGTTCGGGATCCCGAACAGGGCGGAGAGCCCGTAGTTCAGGAACACCACGCCGATGCCGAGGGAGACGGAGATCCCGAAGATCGTGCCGATCGTCGAGCCGATCTCGGCGACATGGCCGACGGCGCCGTGGATGCGCCGGCCGAAGATCGGTGCGAGCGCCGAGCGGATCGACAGCGGCAGGTGGTAGCGATAGGCGAACAGGCCGAAGGCCATGCCCATCAGCGCGTACATCGCCCAGCCGGGGATGCCGTAGTGGAAGATCGTCCAGATCGTCGCCATCCGGGCGGCCTCGTCGGAGCCGGGCGGCGCATCGGGCGGGGTGAGGATGTTCGTGGCCGGGCCCGAGATGCCGAAGAACATCAGGTCCACGCCGATGCCGGCGGCGAACAGCATCGCCGCCCAGGTGAAGAGGTTGTACTTCGGCACGGAGTGGTCCGGGCCCATCCGGGTG
This sequence comes from Brachybacterium sp. SW0106-09, assembly GCF_001293905.1. NCBI lineage: Bacteria > Bacillati > Actinomycetota > Actinomycetes > Micrococcales > Dermabacteraceae > Brachybacterium > Brachybacterium sp. SW0106-09. Next base: position 89,340 of record NZ_BCAK01000055.1, on the reverse strand, counting down.
CGGCCCACGCGCGAGAGCGCCACGAGCAGCACGAAGACGACCACGATCGTGGCGGTCAGGACGTAGTACCAGCCGAAGTTCGTCGCGATCCAGCCCATCGACCCGAAGATCGCGGTCTCGGCGGCTCCGGGCCAGATCGCGGCGAAGAGCACGAACGCCACGATGATCACGGAGGTGCCGGCGAAGACGGGCAGGTTGACGCGGGAGTGCGCGGGCCGGGCGCCTCCCTCCTTCTGTGCGCTGGGGGCGGGCGGGGCCTCGGCCATCACGATCCTCTCGGTCGACGCTCGGGACAGGACCGCTCGCGGTACGAGCGATCGGGCGGGGAGATCCGGCTCGGCGAGCGAGGACCGCTGCTCCTGCGCGGACGCTGTCCCTGGCCGCCGACCGAGCACGACTCTAGGAACGGATTGTCGGATGCTCCAGTTCTATGGACGATTCGTGAGGAACCAGTCAGGCAGCTGCGCGGGATTGCCGGGATCGTCCCGGGATCGCCCTGACCTGCGCAGTGAGGCGGCAAGTGGACTCCCTTGTCCTGCGATGTCCGTGCGCTCCCCGGCCCGCGCGCGCCGTCGGGCCGGTGAGGAGGGTGGCCGCGCTCACGTCCGAGAGCGCAGGGAGGCGAGCATCGCGGGCAGGATCGCGATCGCGGCGCCGGTCAGGCACAGCACGCCGCCGAGCGCGGCGAGCGGCGGCGGCACCTCGCCGAGGATCGTCCAGGCGAGCACCACCGTGATCGCTGGGACGACCAGGGACGAGGAGGTGAGCACCCCGGCCGGCGTGTGGGTGAGGGCGTAGCCCCACAGCAGGAAGGCGGCCGCGGTGGGCAGCACGCCCATGTACACGACCGCCGCGACCGCCGAGGCCGGGGCGCGGCCCAGCTCCGCGACGAGCTGTGGGGCGAAGGGCAGGCAGGCCAGCATCCCCGCCGTCATCCCGACGACGGTCATCGAGGTCGAGTCGATGCGGGCCAGCAGCGGCTTCTGCCCCAGCACGCTGCCGGCGTAGAGCACGGCCGCGAGCAGCCCGAGCACGAGCCCCGGTCCCTCCACGTGCCCGGTCGAGGTGGCCAGGGTGATCAGCCCGATCCCGCACAGCGCGATCACGACGCCGACGAGCAGCCGCGGGGACAGTCCCTCGCCGAGCAGCACGCCGGAGGCGACGGCCACTATCAGCGGCGCGAGGTTCACGAGCATCGCGGCGGTCGCGGGATCCAGGAACAGCTCCGAGGCGTTGAGCACCACCGAGTACACGCAGAACCAGGTCACGCCCCAGGCGAGCACGCCGGCCCATATCCTGCCGCTCCGCGGCGTCCGCACCCGCCCGGTCAGCACGAGCGGGAGCATCACCGCCGCCGCGGTCACCATCCGCAGCAGCGTCATCGCCCCGGGGGAGAGGTGCGCACCGGAGAAGCGGATGACGATGAAGGAGGACGCCCACAGCAGCATCACCGCGGCGGCGGCGAGCCAGGGCAGCGCCGGGCGGGACGGTGCGGCCGGGGCGACGGGGGAGGGCATGCCTCCATCGTGCTCCTCCGTCGGACGCGAGGGCGAAACGCCGGCGCGGGTCTCACGGCTCGGTCGGCCCGCCCGCAGGTCGGAACGCCCCGTCGGCGGGCGGCGCGGGAGTCCTGCCTGCTGTCGGGCGGTGCGGTCCGCTCAGCCGGCGGCGGCCTCGAGCCGGGCGACGTCGAGCTTCGTCTGCGTCATCATCTCGCGCGTCACCGCCTCGGCGTGCGGGCCCTGCAGCAGCTCGTTCAGCCGCTGCGGGATCACCTGCCAGGACAGGCCGAAGCGGTCACGGCACCAGCCGCACTGCGACTCCGCGCCGCCGTCGGCGATCAGCGCCTCCCACAGCCGGTCGACCTCCTCCTGCGACTCGACGGTGAGCATGATCGAGACCGCCTCCGACAGCGGGAAGGCGGGCCCGCCGTTCAGCAGCGTGTACGGCACGCCGCCGAGCACCAGGTCGACGGTGAGCGCCTGACCGGTCATATCGGGACCGTCCGGCGGGCCGCCGCCGGCCTCGTAGACGGTGCGCTGGAGGATCCGGGAGTCCTCGACGAGGGAGACGTAGAACTCGGCGGCCTCGTCGATGCGGCCGTCGAACCAGAGACAGGTGCCGATGGTGGTCATGGGGCTGTCCTCCTGCAGTGTCGGTGCTGCGGGTCGGTGCGGGCCGGCGGCCCGTCGTGCGCTCACAGTAGGCCCGCGCCGCCGCCGCAGGTAGGTCCGATCCTGCGCACTGCGCGGTCTGTCCTCCGCGGCGGGGCGGGTCTACTGTCCACGGCATGAGCATCCACATGGAGAACGTCGGGATCGCGGTGCGTGATCTCGAGGAGGCGATCGCCTTCTTCACCGACCTGGGCCTGACCGTGCTCGGCAGGGACACCGTCCGCGGCGAGTGGGCATCGACCGCCGTGGGGCTGGACGGCAACCACGTGCGGATCGCGCTGCTCGGAGTGCCCGACGGGAGCGGGCAGCTGGAGCTGTTCGAGTACCTCCACCCCGAGGCGATCGAGACCGCCCCGACGCAGCCGCACGAGATCGGCATGCACCGCGTCGCCTTCCGGGTCGAGGACCTCGACGCGGCGCTCGAGATCGCGGCGCGTCACGGCTGCCATCCCCTGCGGGGCGTGGCGACCTACGAGGACGTGTACCGCCTGACCTACCTGCGCGGCCCGAGCGGGATCCTGGTCATGCTCGCCGAGCAGCTGGGCGGGCCCGGGGGGTGAGCCCGGGCGACCGGAGGAGCGGCCGACGGGACGCGGTGCGGCGTGCCATCGGGCTCGTCGCCCCTCAGGCGCTCGCCGGGGTCCAGCCGAGCGCCGGACCGAGCCGAGTGGCGATGTCGGTGAGGATCTGCACGTAGTCCTCGTGGGAGAAGCTGAAGGGGAGCGCGAAGGCGACTTCGTCGACCTCGCGGAAGCCCTCGTGCGCCCACAGCTGCTCCGCGATCTCCTCGCTCGTGCCCACCAGGTCCGGGGCGAACATCATCCGGCGCGGACCCTGCGGGGTGCGGGTGCGCGGAAGGCGTTCGGCGGCATAGGAGCGGTAGCGCTCCGCCTGGTCGGCCGAGGCCGAGTCGGTGGGGATCACGACCAGGCCCTGCGAGGCGCGGGTGCCGCCCGCGGCACGGAAGGCGCGGATCTGTGCGGCCTGGACCGCGGCGAAGTCCGGCTCCTCGTCGGGGCCGGGGAAGAGGACGCTGGAGGAGAGCAGGTGCAGGCCGTGCTCCCCGGCCCAGACAGCGGAGTCGAGGGACCCGGCGCCGTACCAGAGCCGCTCTCGCAGACCGGGGGAGTGGGGCTCGACGCGGGAGGAGTACTCCTCGACCACGCCCTGCTTCCCCTCCAGCTCCCGCACCCGCTCGCCGGCGAGCAGGCCCGCGAGACGCTCCACCCTGGTCTTGGAGAAGTCCTCGACCTCGGCGGTGTCCGGGTAGAGGGCGTCCTTGACGGTGTCGTACTTCATCGGGGTGCCGACGCTGACGCCGGGATTGATCCGGCCGCCGGAGAGCACATCGACGGTCGCGAGGTCCTCCGCGAGGCGCAGCGGGTTCTCCCAGCCCAGCGGCGTCACCGCGGTGCCCAGCTCGATGCGGGAGGTGCGCTGGCTCGCCGCGGCCATCACCGCGATCGGGGAGGAGATCCCGAACTGCAGGTGGCGGTGGCGCAGCCAGGCACTGTCGAGGCCGAGCTCCTCGCCGAGCTCGATGAGCGACAGGGTCGACTCGTGCCCGAGCGCGGGATCGGCCGGATCGAACAGGCCGATGGTCAGGAAGCCGAGGCGGCGCAGGGGACGGGAGCGATCGGGCATCGAGGACCTTCCGGAGCAGGGCGCCCTGGGGCGCGGTGCGCTCATCGTAGCCAGCGACGCTCCCCGGTGATCAGCCGCGGTCGAGCAGACGCTCGAGCGGGATCGTGCCGTCCTGCCAGGGGGTCAGCAGCCACACCGCGAGATACGCGCCGACGCCGAGCACGGGCAGCAGGAACGAGGCGAGCACGAGCAGACGCATGAGCCACACGTTCAAACCGGTGAGCTCGGCGAGACCACCGGCGATGCCGCCGAGGATGCGCTGGGGGCCGCGGCGGAAGCGGAAGCCGCGGAGGGTGGCGAAGAAGGAGTTCATGCCCAAGAGGCTAGGCCCGGCGGCGGCCCCTCGGCACTGGGGCTGGCCCCCGTCCTCGGCGCGGGATTCCCGCTCATGCGCCGGGCGGCGGGGACGGGTCCGCAGCTCCCGGGTCCTCAGACGCGCGGAGCACGGCCGACCGGCTGCGTCGGCTCCGGCAGCAGCGGTGCGGCCTCCCGCAGCGGTGCTGTCACCGGGCGGCCCGGGCGCACGGTCCGCGGTGCGCCGTCGACGAGGACGTCCACGGGCTCCGTGCCCCGCAGCAGCGTCAGCGTCGTGCCGTCGCGCGTGGTCTCCACCTGCAGGAGCCGGCCGCGCCAGGTCAGGCGGTAGCGCAGGCGGGTCAGGGCCCGGGGCAGCAGCGGCGCGACCTCGAGCACCTCGTGATCCTCTCGCAGCCCGCCGAGCCCTGAGACCAGCGCCAGCCACGACCCGCCGATGGAGGCCAGGTGCAGGCCGTTCCGCGCATCGCCGTGCAGGTCCCGCAGGTCGGTCAGGGCGCTCTCGCGCAGGTAGCGGTGGGCGAGGTCCGGGTGCTGCGCGCGGGCGCAGACCACCGCCTGGGTGCTCGCCGACAGCGAGGAGTCCCGGACGGTGCGGGCCTCGTAGTAGGCCAGGTCGCGGGCGAGCTCCTCCTCGGTGAAGTCGTCCCGGCACCACCACAGTGCCTGGACCAGATCGGCCTGCTTGATCACCTGGCGGCGATAGATCGTCGAGTAGTGGTGATGCGCCTGGACGGGGTACGAGTCCTGCCGCTCGGCGAAGGGCCATTCCTGATAGGTGGTGAAGCCGGTGTTCGCCGGGTGCACCTGCTGCTGCGCGTCCCACGGGATGTGCGTGTGCTCGGCCGCCTCGCGCCATCGCGACGTCTCCTCGTCCGTCACGCCGAGCTCCGCGGCGCACAGGGGCAGCAGGGCGCAGGCGTCGGCGGCGCGCAGCAGGTTGCGGCGGGCCATGAGGTTGGTGAAGACGTTGTCGTCGACCACCCCGGTGTACTCGTCCGGGCCGGTCATCCCGAACAGGTGCCATCCGCCCTCGGCATCGACGTGCCCCGCCGAGAGCCACAGTCGCGCCGTCTCCACCAGCACCTCGAGTGCCCCCACCGCGTCGGGTCCCTCGTCGGTCACGCTGCCGTGGAGCCAGAAGGCCCGGGAGACCGAGGCGTTGACGTGCATCGCCGCGGTGCTGGCCGGCCAGTACGCGGAGGTCTCGTGACCGTCGATGGTGCGCCACGCGAAGCTCGCCCCGCGCAGGTTCAGCACCTCGGCCCGCTTCTTCGCGGCCTCCAGGGTCGATCGGCGCCACCGCAGCAGCCGCTCCGCGGAGTCCGGCACGAGCAGCGACAGGGCGGGCACGACGAACCCCTCGATGTCCCAGAAGGTGTGGCCGCTGTACCCCAGACCCGTCAGGCCCTTCCCGCCCAGCGGCGCCCCCTCGAGACAGGCCGTGGAGGTGAACAGGGTGAAGAGGGCGAAGCGCAGGGCCTGCTGGAGCTCGTCGTCCCCCTCGACCTCGACGTCGACGGTCTCCCACAGCTCGTCCAGCACCTCGCGCTGCGCATCGGCCAGCGCATCCCACCCCCGGTCGAGGCCTGAATCGACGACCGCCCGGGCCTCCTCGCGCAGGGAACCCGGCGAGCCGTCCTGCGCCCACGCGTAGCTCGAGTGCTTCTCGATCGCCAGCGTCCCTCCGGCGTCGAGCGCGGCGGTGATCGTGGTGACGACGTGGGCGTCGGTGACGGCCTCGGAGGAGACCGTGCGGGCGCCGCTGACCCGGTGCTGGGTCGCGGTCGCCACCTCGATGTCCGAGTGATGGGTGCGGGCGGTCAGCACGCCGCCGGTCTCGTCGCAGTCCCGCGAGAGGATGTCGAAGGGGTCGTCGAGCGCTTCGCCGACCCGGGGGTCGTCGTTCTGCACCGCCGGCGGTCGCTCCCCGAGCGCCAGCTCCGAGCGCACCACGACGTGGGCGGCGCCGTCCAGGGCCCGCAGCCGGTAGCGCACCGTGCACAGCGAGCGCTCCTGCAGGGAGACCAGGCGCTGCGTGCGCAGCTCCAGGCGCGCCCCGGCAGGCGTGCGCCAGACCAGGCGCCGCTCGAGGACCCCGGTGCGCAGCGACAGGACGCGCTCGTGGACCTCCGGGTCGAGGGCGCGCACGTCCAGCGGCACGCCGTCGACCGTCAGCCGCAGCGCGCTCGCATCGGAGACCGCCACCATCGCCTGGCCGTGCTCGGGATGGCCGTACCCGCCCTCCGGATAGGACAGGGGGTGGAGCTCGTGCACCCCCGCGAGGAAGGTGCCGCGCACCGCATGGGGCTCGACCTCGTCGAGCGTGCCGCGGATCCCGAGGTGGCCGTTGGAGAGGCTGAAGACCGTCTCGCTGACGCCGAGACCGTCCACGTCGACGGCCGCTTCGCGGATCTGCCAGGGGTCGATCTCGAACGTCGCGGTCGTCGCGGGCATCGGTCCCTCCTCCTGGTCCGGGGTGCTCCTCATGCGCTGCGCAGCCGGGGCAGCACGCTCTCCCCGAAGGCCTCCAGGAAGGGTCTCTGCTCCTGGCCGACATGGTGCAGGTACAGCTCGTCGAAGCCGAGGTCGGCGAGCTCGTGGAGCCGTTCGGTGAGCTCGCCGAGGTCGGCGGAGACCAGGACGGCCTCGCGCAGCTGCTCGTCGCCGACGCCGCGCTCGGTCACCGCGTCGTAGGTCGCGACCCGCAGGTCGGTGGAGGCGGGGGAGGGGAGCACGTTGGAGCGCCACTGGTCGTGCGCCAGGGCGAGTGCCTCCGCCTGGGTCGGAGCCCAGGAGAGATGGACCTGGAGGATCCGACGCGGGGCACCGCCGGCATCCGCCCAGCGCGCGAGCATCTCCCTCAGATGGGCGGGGTCCTGGTTGATGGTCGCGAGCCCGTCGGCCCAGCGCGCTCCGCGCACCGCCGTCTCCACGCAGATCGCGGGCGCGATCAGCGCGGGGCGCGGCGAGGGGGCCTCCCAGATGGTGGCCTCCTCGACGGTGACCAGGCCGTCGTGGGAGACCGTCTCCCCGTCGAGCAGGCGCGCGATGATCCCGACGCACTCCTCGAGCCGTTGCTGCCGGATCTCCTTGCGCGGCCAGCCCTGCCCGGTGACGTGCTCGTTGGCGAACTGCCCGGTGCCCAGCGCGGTCCAGAACCGGCCCGGGAACATCTGCCCCAGGGTGGCGATCGCCTGGGCCACGATCGCGGGGTGGTAGCGCTGTCCGGGTGCGGTGACCGTGCCGATGCTCAGCGAGGTGGTGGCCAGCGCCGCGCCGAGCCAGGGCCAGGCCATCCCGGCGTGTCCCTGGCGCTGCGACCAGGGCTCGAGGTGGTCCGAGCACATGGCCGCCTCGAATCCGGCCTGCTCGGCCAGGCGGACGTCCGCGAGCAGCTGCCGCGGCGAGATCTGCTCGTGGGAGGCGTGGAAGCCGTACACCGTCATGTGGTCGTTCCTAGCAGAGCGCGGCATGGCCGGGGTAGTTCCTCGACCGCTGGGTCCGCCGTGGAGGAGGCCCGGTGGACGAGGGGACGGTGCGCGGAGTGTGTCCGCCCGCGGCGCCGCCGGGACCCGTTCAGGGATGGACCGCGTGCTCGCCGCTGTCCCGCCCGGCACGCAGATGCTCGACGGAGGACAGCCGCAAGGGGTCGAGCTCCCCCTCCCTCTGCGCCGAGAGCACCCGCGCGGTGACACAGACGTGGTCACCGCCGTCGTCGAGCATCGCGATCCGCTCGAGGAGCAGGCGCTGCGGGCACGCCCCGAGCAGGGGGACCCCGCCCTCGCCGCCGCTCACGTCGAGCCCCGCGAACTTGTCCGTCTCCTCGCCGGTGAGGGTGCCGAACCGCTCGGCCAGGGCGAGATCCGCGGAGGAGAGGACGTGGACGGCGAAGTGCGTGGAGCGCAGGGCGAGGCGGTAGGTGTGGTTGGCCTTGGACAGCCAGAGGCAGTAGCGCTCGGGGGAGATGCTCGACTGGGCGTGGAAGCCGACCAGGCATCCGGCGCGCTCGCCCCCGGCGGCGGTCGTGACCACGACCATCGCGGGATCGGTCGCGGCCATCAGAGCGGCGAAGGCGTTCTCACTCATCGTTCCCGTCATCTGCGGTGGCGCGGTCCGCGGCGCCGTCCTCCGGCGGGAGCGCTTCGTAGCGGAGGAAGAGGGTGCCGTCCTCGACCATGGTGCTGCGCAGCGCGAAACGGCGCAGCGGCGCGCCCGCAGGGGTCACGCTGACCGGCAGCGGGTCGCCTCCCATGAGCGGGGAGACGGACAGGCACAGCTCGTCCAGACGGTCGGCCGCGACCAGTTCGCCGAGCCATCGGGGACCGCCCTCGCACAGCACCACCGCACAGCCGCGCTCGGCCAGGGCCCGCAGGGCGCGCGCCGGGTCGACCCGGTCCTCGCCGGCGATGAGCACCGTCGCCACCTCGCGAGCGGCGGCGAGGCGCTGGGGGTCCGCGGCGGAGCAGGTGATGAGCAGCGTGCGCGCCTCCTCCGACGCACCGGCGAAGACGTGCGAGGTGAGGTCGAGGTCGAGGCTGCGGCTGACCACTGCGACCGGCGGGAGCGAGGCCTGCCCGCGGAGCCTGCGCTGCTGCTGCGCCTCCTCCGACAGCCTCACCGGCGCATAGCCCTCGCGGCGCACGGTCTCGGCGCCGATCAGCACCACGTCGGCGATCTGGCGCATGCGGCGGAACAGCGACTGGTCCGGGGCCGTGGACAGCGCGCCGACCCGGCCGCTGATCGCGGCGGTGCCGTCCAGGCCCGCCACCATGTGTCCGGTCACCCAGCACTCGTGCCGCGGCCGGGACCGGTCGACGTCGAGATAGGGCCGGAGCGGGTCCGGGACCTGTGCACCGTGCTCGAGGAGCTCCATCCCGGCACCCTACCCGTCGTCCTCCTCGCGCAGCCTCGGCTCCACGCGCTGCGCGGGGTGGTAGCCGGACTTGTCCCGGTAGAACGCGCGGATCCGGTCCATGTCGGCGCGCACGTCATCGGTGACGGAAACGGTCGAGCCCAGCCCAGTGGTCATCGTGGTGCGGTCCACGAACCCGAGGGTGAGCGGCAGGCCCGTCGCCCGGGCGATCCGGTGGAAGCCCGACTTCCAGTGCGTGTGCGGACCGCGTGTGCCGTCCGGGGTGATGACCAGGCCGAACACGGTCCCGGTGCGGACCAGGGCGATGACCTCCTCGACCACACGTGCCGGGTCGCGACGGTCCACGGGGATCCCGCCGAGTGCGCGCATCACGGGCCCCTTCCAGCCGGGGAACAGGTCGTGCTTGCCCAACCAGCGCAGCTTCAGGCGCAGCCGCCAGGCGATCGCCAGCATGAACACGAAGTCCCAGTTGGAGGTGTGCGGTGCCCCGATGAAGATCGTGGGCCGGTCCGGGACGCGCTCGACCACGAGCCTCCAGGGGGAGAGGGCCCAGAAGGCGCGTGCGAGGAGCTGACGGATCATGTCCAGAGAGTAGGCGCTGAGGGTGCGGGGTCGCTGCAGGAGGACCCTCTCCGGGACGGACGCACTGCTCGTGCACGGCCTGCCGGGCGGTAGAGGTGCGGTCGACGGGCGAGGCCCTGCGCTCACTCGCCGCGGGGCGGCCTGCGGGTCTGCTTGAGATCCGCGCGGCGTCGCTTGGCCGCGAGACGCCGGCGGCGGGAGCCGGCCGTCGGCCTCGTCGCCCGGCGCGGCACCTCGGGGGCGACGGCCTCGCGCAGCAGGGCGGCGAGCCGCTCCCGCGCGGCTCGGCGATTCCGGCGCTGGGAGCGCTGCTCGGAGGCGGTGACGGTGAGCACCGTGCCCGCCGTGCGTGGGGCGAGACGCTCGAGGACGCGGGCGCGCTGGACCTCGTCCAGCGCCGAGGTGGTGGCCAGGTCCAGGCTCAGCTGGACGCGGGAGTCCGACGTGTTCACCCCTTGACCGCCCGGCCCGGAGGCGTGGGAGAACTGCTCGACCAGCTCCGCGGCGGGAACGCGCAGGCCGCGGGGCGCCCCCGGGCCGGGATCCACTCGCAGGTCGTCCATGTCCCCAGTGTGCCCCGCCGAGGGTCTGGCCGTCCGGCCGCGGACGGGGCACGATGGCGGCATGGCTGATCCGAAGCAGACCCTGACCCCTGAGCAGATCGCCGACGCCGCTCCCCGCGGCTGGCGCCAGGAGGACGAGACCCTCACCGCACGCTTCGACACCGGCGACTTCGCGACCGGGCTCGCGTTCGTGAACCGCGTCGGCCTCTCCGCCGAGGCGGCGAACCACCATCCCGAAATCCTTCTCACCTATCCCGAGGTCACCGTGACCCTCTCGAGCCACGACGTCGGATCAGTGACCTCGCGCGACATCGACCTCGCGCGCACGGTCAGCGCCCATGCCGAGGAGCTCGGGATCCGCCCCGCGGAGGGCTGAGATCCGTAGACGCGCGCAGGAGGGCCATCGGGGCGCGCCCGAACTCCCGGCCGCCGCGTCAAGGCGTCCATGAGATCCGGCGAGACAGGACTTCGGGCCCTGGAGCGCTCGGGGCGCCGGAACTAAGGTCGACGCATGATCGAGAATTCGAAGCTCACCGTCATCGGGGCCGGCGCCGTCGGTTCGAGCGTCGCCTACGCCTCGCTCATCCGCGGCTCCGCCCGCCACGTCGCCCTGTACGACATCGACGGCGCGAAGACCGAGGCCGAGGTGCTCGACCTCGCCCACGGCACCCTGTTCACCCGCGCCAGCGACGTCATCGGCGGCTCCGACATCGGCGTCGCCGAGGGCTCCCACGTCGTGGTGGTCACCGCCGGCGCCAAGCAGAAGCCCGGTCAGACGCGCATCGAGCTCGCCGCGACCAACGCGAAGATCGTCGGCTCGATCGTGCGGGACGTCCTCGAGGTCGCCTCGCACGCGATCATCGTCATCGTCACCAATCCCTGCGACGTCCTCACCATGCTCGCCCACGAGGCCTCGGGACTGCCGCCCGAGCGGGTGTTCGCCTCCGGCACCGTGCTGGACACCTCGCGCCTGCGCTGGGAGATCGCGCGCCGCACCGGGGTGGCGCCCACCTCCGTCCACGCCCAGATCGTCGGCGAGCACGGCGACACCGAGTTCCCGCTGTGGTCCGACGCCCGCATCAGCACCGTGCCGATCCTCGAGTGGCGCGGCGAGGACGGCGAGCCCCTGTTCACCCTCGAGGAGCTCGACCGCATCGCCGTGGACGTGCGCGAGGCCGCCTACAGGGTCATCCAGGGCAAGGGGGCGACCAACTACGCGATCGGGCTCTCCAGCGCCCGCATCGTCGAGGCGATCCTGGCCGACGAGAACGCCGTGCTGAACGTCGCCACCGTGCTGGACGGCTTCCACGGCATCGACGGGGTTGCCCTGTCGGTGCCGAGCATCGTCGGCTCCTCCGGCGCCCGACCGATCCGGGAGACGCCGTTCTCCTCCGAGGAGCTGGAGAAGCTGCGCGCGAGCGCCGCCGTGCTCGAGGAGGTCGCCGCCGGGCTGCGGGGCTGAGATCTCTCGCTCAGGAATGCCCCAGAAGAGTCAGCACGAGAGCGGTCGCCGACTCGGCGGAGCTCGCGTCGTGGAGCACGGGGTCGGGGAAGGCGGCGACCCCCACGATCCAGGCGGCGGATCCGTCGACTTCTGCCTTCGCGACCACGACGTCTCCGCCTGGGCGGTGGATGCGCAGCATCGGGCGCTGGGGATGGAGCGTCGTCCTGGCGGCGATGTCGGGGCGCTCCGCGATGAGCGCGTGCCGGATGCGGTCGCATTCGAGCCACTCGCCGAAAGCGGATGTCATGTCCTGGGTGAAGCGCATGGAAGGTCCTTCCGACGGGGCCCGAGATCGTAGGGCCGACGGCGAGTAGGGCAGGTGAGGGGCGCTGGTGACAGTGCGCGAGTTCAGCGGAGCCGTGCACCAGAGGGCAGCGAGCTCTCGACGAGCTCGACCTTCACCGGGCCGGTGCCGTGCTCGAGCGCGACGGGGACGGTCTGTGCGCGGGACTCCGAGGCGAGCCAGGAGAGGATCTTCGCCGGCCCATAGAGAATCGCCGCGAACGGTCCGAGGAACATCAACAGCGCGACGAGGACGGGGTGTGTCCGGAGGTCGTCGCTGGGGATCAGGCAGAAGAGCCCTACGCTGACAGCGATGACCGCGGTGCCGATCACCGCCGAGCGGAGTGAGATCTCCCCGAGATCGACCAGCATGCAGGCTGCGAGCAGGTAGGCGAAGCTCGCCTGCGGGCTGACGTTGAAGACCGTGTGGCGGAAGGTCGCAGCCATGCTGATCACGGCTCCGGCGACCACGACCGCCGCGGCGACCGGCGCGACAGGGCTTGCATCGAGCGAAGGCATGAACGTGCCGACGAGCCAGTCCGCCGGGCCGTCGAGGCCCACGGACCGCAGCGCGGAGGCGATGACCGCGTATCCGCTTCTGGTGCGCCCCCCGGCCGCCTGACCGTAGAGCAGCGAAATGGCGTAGAACGAGGCGAGCATCGCGAGGAGTCGGCGGCCGAAGCTGCCATCCTTGATGAAGTTGTCGGCGATGGTGGACATGATCATCCTTTCTCGGTGGTGGTGAGCAGGCGGGTCCCGCGGGGTGGTGCCGCCTGGCGTCCGCTGTTCGGTCTCAGCTGGGGGAGATGGTCCAGGTGCCGTCGGCATCGACCTGGAGGACCAGGGTGCCGTCGGGCAGCAGCGTGGTGCCGTCGTAGGCTCCGATGTCGTTGACGATCAGGTCGGGGTAGCTCTCGCCCCAGGCCCAGATCGCGAAGTTGCTCTCCCCGTCATGGGTGAGGGTGACCGGGGTCAGGCCGTCGGCGACGCCGTCGACGATGAGCACGGAATCGCCCCTGTCCTCGTAGACGCCCTCGCCGTCCCAGCGCGGAGCTTCGGCCAGATGCACAAGGTCGATGGTCCAGGCGCCGTCGGCCTCGATGCGCAGCGCGGCGGGGTCCTCGCCGAAGTTCAGCGCGACCTTCCCCTCGTAGCCGCCGATCTCGTTGACCAGCAGGTCGATGTCCTGTCCGTTCTCGTCCACGGACCACAGGGCGATGTTGCTCGAGCCGTCGTGCGTGACGGCCGCATAGAACACGTCCTCGCCGAGCGGATCGAGCATGACCACCTCGGAGCCGGTGCCGGAGAAGGACTGCGGCTCGGCGGGTTCCGGCTCCGGCGCGACCTCGGGCTCCTCCTCGGGGGAGGCCTCGGCGCTTTCGGTCGATGCCGCGGAGGAGTCTGCGCTCTCGGCCGGCGTCGTACCTGTCGTGGTGCCCGATTCGGTCCCGGTCTCGTCGTCCTCGGTGGCCTGGGCCTCGGCAGCGACGGCAGGGGTCGCCTCGTCGTCGCCGGCGGGTGGATCCGTCACGACGCCGCAGGCGCCGAGCAGCATCAGAGCGGCGAGAGCGCCCGTGAGGCCGCCGCCGAGGCGTCCCGCGGAGCGCCGGCGACGGGTCGCCGAGGACGGGGAGGTGGTGATGCGCATGTCTGCTCCTTCGCTGGGTCGGACCGCGTCCGATCGTGAGAGCACTGCGAGATCCGCGGTGCATGGGTAGACCATGCGGAGTCGCGGCGACAACCGGAACGCAATGCTGAGATAAGGCCCCTTATCAAGGAACAGTCAGATGTAATCGTGGTTCTCGATTACGGTGAGGTCATCCCCCGAGGAGGTGAGCCGTGCCGACCGTGACCATGCAGTCCATCGCCGACCTCACCCGCGTGCAGCGGGGAGTGGTGAGCATGTGGCGCACCCGCTTCGCCGGCACGCCGCACCCGTTCCCGCCCTCGCTGTCGGAGGATGAGCTGCTCTTCGACGCACAGCAGGTGGCCGCCTGGCTGGAGGCATCGGGGAAGGGGAACAATCCCGAGGCGCCGCTCGAGGTGCTCCTGCACTCCTCGCAGTTCGAGGAGCTGCGGGGCGACCCCGAGACCGCCTCGGCCCTGTTCCTCCTGCACGATCTGGTGGGCGGGCCGCTCACGGAGGTCCGGCCGGCGGACGTCCGCGACGCCCTCGCGCACCGAACCTCCGAGCTGCTGATCCCCCAGCATCGACTCGAAGGCCTGTGGGCTCGGGCCGAGCTCCTGTCCGCCGTGGACGAGCTCGCCGAGGCGGCCTTCTCCGGTCGTGCGCTGCTCGATCGGCTGGTGGGGTCCTTCAGCCGCCCCCGCGGGCCCTGGGCCCGGGAGGTGCTCACCGCGCCCGGAGTCGCGCTGATGGTCGAGATCCTGCGCGGACTGCTCGAGCTCGCGCCCCGGCGCCTCGACCCCCAGGATCCGGGGGCGCTGCTGCTCGCCACAGAGCTCGCACTCGCCCTCGAGGACGAGGACCAGCCGCGCTGCGGGGTCGACCTCTCTGCCGACATGGCCGCGGAGTCCTGGGCGGCGCTCCGCATGCTCGCCGCGCATGCGGGGACCGACCACGTCGTCGATCGAGAGGCCGGAGCCGAGGAGCCTCACCTCGCGCTCCGCCACGACCCGGCCGCAGAGGACCCGGTCGAGCTGTACGACCGGATCGAGTCGATGCTGCTGGACCTCGGTCCGTCGGACCTCGCCATGGTGATCGGCCCGAGCGAGCTCCTGCTGGATCCGCTCCGGCAGGAAGCCCACCGCGCCGCACGCTCGCGCCTGCTGCTTCCCCGCCCCGAGAGCCCGGCCCCGCTGCACTACGCGGCCCGACTGCCGAAGGGCCTCAGCCGCTTCGTCGGCCGACGGCGGCTCGCGATGTGGGTGTTCGGCACCGCGGCGCCGCATGCCGGCACGGACTGGACCGTCTACGGAGAGCATGCGGACACCGCCCTGGACGCCTCCTCCCGCGCGGCGCTCGCCGCCGATGTCGCCGCGGCACTGGCCGGGGGCACCTCCCTGACCGCCCACGCCTTCCTCCGCAGCACGCGACTGGCGACCGGCGCGCTCCTGCGGCGACCCGATCTGCTGCTCTCCCCGCAGTCCGGACCGCCGCGCAGCGGCGGCGAGAGCCTGGCCCGGCTCTGGGAGCTCGACGACGGGTCGCTCTCGCAGACCCTCGCCCTACGCGCCACCGAGGAGAACCGGACCGATCCCACGCTCTCCTGGGCGCAGGCCCTGAACGGCCTGGCCCGCGAGGTCCGCGGCACACGCCTGCCCTCTCAGGTGATCGGTGCCCCTGCGGCGGGCAGCGTCGCCGTGATCGGACCGGAGGAGGTGCGCGATCCGAGCCGCCTCGGACAGCGGGCCGTGGACCGTCTCGTGCTGGAGCAGACCGTCCCGCGCAGCATCCTCACCCTCCCCGGGGACGTGGTGTTCACGGCCGAGGGCGGCGCCGCCGCCATGGTCGATGCGGCCGGCGGCAACGTGCTGCAGGCCCCGGCACGAGTGCTGCGCTGCGTCCCTGACAGCCACGCGCCGCGGGTGCTGCACCCCCGCGTGGTGGCCGCCGACATCAGCGCCCAGCAGGGCCGCGACCGGCGCACCTGGCGCCTGCGCACCATCCCCGCCGAGGCGGTCCCGGCGCTCGACGCTGTCGGACCCCTGCTGGAAGATCGGCGTGCCGAGCTCCGTCGCCGACTCGACTCCCTCGACCAGCTCGAGGACGAACTCATCCAGGCCGTGGCGGCTGGAACCCTCGCCGCCACGCTCACCACCCCCATGAAGGAGAACTGATGGCCACGAAGCAGGCCACCTTGGCGCCCTCGACGCCCAAGGAGCTCAAGGACACGCTGTGGAAGGCGGCGGACAAGCTCCGCGGCTCCATGGACGCCAGCCAGTACAAGGACGTCGTGCTCGGCCTCGTGTTCCTCAAGTACGTCTCCGACGCCTTCGAGGAGCGGCGCGAGGCGATCCGCGCCGAGCTCGCCGGCGAGGATGAGCAGTTCCTCGCCGAGACCCTCGAGGAGGTCGACGAATACACCGGCTCCGGCGTGTTCTGGGTGCATCCCGAGGCGCGCTGGGAGCACATCGCCGCGCACGCCAAGGGGACGCAGGCCTCACCCGGCGCCGACCGCCAGACCGTGGGTGACCTGATCGACTCCGCCATGGGGCATCTAGGCCGCGACAACACCTCCCTCGAGGGCACCCTGCCGCGGATCTACGGCCGCGACAACGTGGACCAGCGCCGCCTGGGCGAGCTGGTGGACCTGCTGAACTCCGCCCGCTTCACCGGGCAGGGCGCCTCGAAGGCGCGAGACCTGCTCGGGGAGGTCTACGAGTACTTCCTGGACAAGTTCGCCAAGGCCGAGGGCAAGCGCGGCGGCGAGTTCTACACCCCGCCGGTGCTGGTACGCACCCTGGTGGAGATCCTCGAACCCCACAAGGGCCGCGTCTACGACCCGTGCTGCGGCTCCGGCGGCATGTTCGTGCAGGCCGAGAAGTTCCTCGCCTCGCACAACGAGGACCCGACGAACATCGCCGTGTACGGCCAGGAGCTCAACGAGCGCACCTGGCGGATGGCGAAGATGAACCTCGCCATCCACGGCATGGACTCCCAGGGCCTCGGCGCCCGCTGGGGCGACACCTTCGCCCGCGACATCCACCCGAACCTGGTGGCGGACTACGTGCTGGCGAACCCGCCGTTCAACATCAAGGACTGGGCCCGCAGCGAGGACGATCACCGCTGGACCTACGGCGTACCGCCGGTGCGCAACGCCAACTACGCCTGGATGCAGCACATCCTCTCCAAGCTCTCCGCGCAGGGAGAGGCGGCCGTCGTGATGGCCAACGGCACCATGGCCTCGAACACCGGGGGAGAGGGCGAGATCCGCAAGCAGATGCTGAAGGCCGGCGTGGTCTCCGCCGTGATCGCGATGCCGCCGAACCTGTTCCGCTCGGTCGCGATCCCGGTGTGCGTGTGGTTCTTCGCGAACGACAAGACCGCCGGGTCCAAGGGGTCGATCGACCGCTCCCGCGAGGTGCTGTTCATCGACGCCCGCGAGATGGGGCACATGGTCGATCGCGTGGAGCGCACCTTCTCCGACGGGGACATCCACACCATCGCGAACACCTTCCGCACCTGGCGCGGCCGCGACTCGGCCGAGGGCGAGTACGAGGACGTGCCCGGCTTCTGCAAGTCCGCCACACTTGACGAGATCGAGCAGGCAGGCTGGGCGGTGACCCCGGGGCGCTTCGTCGGCGCGCCGGAGCCGGAGGAGGACGACGAGCCGATCGACGAGAAGATCGAGCGGCTCACGGAGGAGCTCACCGCGGCGCTGGACGAGTCCGCGCGGCTGGACGCGGTGGTGCGGGAACAGCTGGGGAGGTTGGTATGACGACACTTGGCGAGGTTCACGGCCTGCGCGCGATCCAAACAGGTCCCTTCGGTACTCAGCTCAAGGCAGACGAGTACAACTCAACGGGAAACGGCGCACCTGTCGTCTCGGTCGGAGAGATCCGAGAAGGATTCATCCGCATCAAGCCTGACACACCGCGAGTAGGGCCAGAGGTGCAGACCCGATTGGGGCATTTCATGTTGGACGAACGGGATGTGGTGGTCTCAAGGAAGGGGGCCGTCGATCGCTCGGCATGGATCTCAAAGTCCTACGGACCGCTGTTCTTGGGCAGTGATGCTATCGCCGTGCGTTTTGACGATCCGGACACCGCCCGCTTCTATAGCTACGTACTACGAGAGAGATCAGTCCGCGGGTGGCTGGTGAGGCACGCGCCGGGGACCACGATGCTATCGATGAATGGTGCCGTTCTGGGAGCAGTTCCTGTGCCACCGTCCAATGGTCTCCGGATGGCCTCGATTGTCGAGGTGCTTGGCGCCCTCGACGACAAGATCGCCGCGAACCACCGGCTCGTGGATTCTTTGGATGATCTCATTCGGTCCTGCGTAGCTTCCCGCCTTGTAAAGCCAATTCAGCTCTGGGAGGCCTTGAGCTTTGTGTTCGGCGAAGCCTTCAAAGGTGACTCTTTCAGTGCGCCCGGCATCGGTCGACCCCTGGTGAGGATCCGTGATCTCAAGTCGCAGAAATGTCAAGTGTGGACGACTGAGCGTCGCGAAAGGGAATGTGAAGTGCGCCCAGGTGACATTCTTGTAGGGATGGATGCTGAGTTCCGACCCACCCGATGGTCAGGCCCGGAGGGCGTGCTCAACCAACGGGTTCTCTCTGCGTCAAGCGATACATACGGGCCGGCCATTGCGCTCGAAATGCTAGTGGCGCCACTCCGTCGGATTGAGCGCAGCAAGGCAGGGACGACCGTGATCCATCTGAACAAGAGTGACCTTCTCGCCGAAGAAGTCTTGGCGCCGGTCGGCCTGGAGGTTCCTGCGTTGAGGGCACTGGTCGATCCGATGTGGGAACGAGCTGTGGCAGCCGAACAGGAGTCGGTTCGCCTCGCCGCCACCCGCGACGAGCTCCTGCCGCTGCTGATGTCCGGCAAGATCACCGTCAAGGATGCCGAGAAGACCGTCGAGGAGGTCGTCTGAAATGTCGTCGCACACCGGAGAGGATGCCTGGGAGCAGCTCGTCATCGATCGGATGGGTGAGCTCGACTGGCAGTACACGCCCGGCGCGGAGATCGCGCCGGGCTCGGGGGAGCGGGATTCGTGGCAGGACATCGTGCTGCGCGGCACGCTCGATCAGGCGCTGAAGAACCTCAATCCCGACGTGCCGGGGGAGTACCTCCAGCAGGCCGCGACCGAGGTGCTTGCCCCCCAGTCGCAGGACGCGATCACAGAGAACCACCGCCTCCACACGATCCTGCGTGACGGGTATCGCGGCATCACCTACGTCGACCACGACGGCCGTGAACGCACCCCCGTGATCCGCTTCCTCTCCGGCGAGGCGTCTCTGAACAGCTACCGCGTTGTGAACCAGGTGACCATGCGGCGCGGCCAGGTGGAACGCCGCTTCGACCTCGTCGCCTATGTGAACGGGTTGCCGCTGGCGATCATGGAACTCAAGCAGGCAGGCGCCCGGGCCGCGACCGCCGAGGCCGCGTTCAACCAGTTGCAGACCTATGTCACCGAGCTGCCCATGGCGTTCCGCTTCGCCGCGTTCGTGGTCGCGAGCGACGGGATCAACGCTCGCTACGGCACGCCGTTCACGCCCTGGAACCACTTCGCCTCCTGGAACGTGGACGATGACGGACACCCCGTCGCCATGGGGGAGCCAGGCCCGGACGGTGAGCACCACACCGAGATCGACTGGACGCTGAACGGCCTGTTCAACCTCGAGCGCTTCGGGCAGCTGCTGCACGACTTCATCGCCTTCGACGAGGACGCCTCCGGGCTCACCAAGCGCATCGCCAAGCCGCACCAGTACTTCGCCGTCACCAAGGCGGTCGGCTCCACCATCGAGGCCGTCCGCTCCGACGGGCGGATCGGCGTGGTCTGGCACACCCAGGGCTCCGGCAAGTCCATGGAGATGGAGCTGTACACCGCGAAGGTGATGGGTCACCCGCAGCTCGCGAACCCCACCATCGTCGTCCTCACCGACCGCACCGAGCTCGACACCCAGCTGTTCGACGGGTTCCAGCGCTCCACGCTGCTGCCCGAGCAGCCCCGCCAGATCGGCTCCCGCGAGGAGCTCCGCGCGCAGCTCAGCGAACGCCGCACCGGCGGGATCTACTTCACCACGTTGCAGAAGTTCGGCCGTTCCCAGGCCGAGCGCGAGGCCGGCGCCGCGCATCCCCTGCTCTCGGACCGTCGGAACATCATCGTCATCGCCGACGAGGCCCACCGCAGCCACTACGGCGACCTCGACGGCTACGCCCGCCACCTGCGCAGCGCCCTGCCGAACGCCGCCCTCATCGCCTTCACCGGCACCCCGATCCGCGAAGCGGACCGCGACACCCGCGAGGTGTTCGGCGCCGACATCGACGTGTACGACCTGCGCCGGGCCGTGGACGACAAGGCCACCGTGCCTGTCTACTTCGAACCCCGCCTCATCCAGCTCGCCCGCCTCGCCGACCTCGACGACGACACGATCGACGACGCCGCCGAGGAGGCCACCGCGGGCCTGGACGACGTGGACCGCCAGCGCCTCCAGCAGTCCGTCGTCGTGCTCGAAGCGCTCTACGGCGCACCCGAGCGCCTGCGCACCCTCGCGGAGGACTTCGTCGCGCACTGGGAGCAGCGGCGGGAGAACATGCGCACCGCGATCGAGGGGCCCGGCAAGGCCATGATCGTCACCGCCACCCGTTCCATCGCCGCCCGGCTCTACGACGAGATCGTTGCGCTGCGCCCCGACTGGCACGACGACTCCGACGCCAAGGGAAGGATCAAGGCGGTCTACACCGCGAACCCGTCGGACCCCGAGCAGATCAAGACCCATATGCGCCGGCCCAGCGCAATCGCCGCCGTGAAGCAGCGCGTCAAGGACCCGGCCGACGAGCTCGAGATCGTCATCGTCAAGGACATGATGCTCACCGGCTTCGACGCCCCCGCTCTACACACCCTGTACCTCGACCGCAGCATCAAGGGCGCCCTGCTCATGCAGACCCTCGCCCGCGTCAACCGCACGTACAAGGGCAAGCAGGACGGGCTCCTCGTCGCCTACGCCCCGCTGCTCGAGAACCTCAACGCCGCCCTGCGCGAGTTCACCCACGACGCCGACCCGACCGACCCCAGCGTCGGCCGGCGCGACGTCGACGAGGCCGCCCAGCTCGTCCACAGCCTCGTCGGCTCCCTCCGCGAGATCGTCACCCTCGACTGGAAGGCGATCCAGAAAGCCGACGTGCGCCGCGGCTTCATCGACGCCGTCTCCGCGACCACGAACTTCCTGCGCTCACCGCTGACCGACGGGAACACCGACCCCGAGGACCCGAACGCCCGTCCCCTCGCCGACGCCTTCCGCAGTCTCTCCTCCAAGCTCGACCGCGCCTGGGCGCTCGCTGCTGGGCACCAGGACATCCAGCCGCTGCTGCCCGAGGTGCAGTTCTACAAGGAGGTGCGGGTGTGGATGGCGAAGTACGACGCCCGCGAGCGCCTCTCCCGCGGAGAGCCCATCACCGACGAGGTGCGGCGCCTGCTCGGCGAACTGCTGGTCGACTCCGCGGAGAGCACCGGGGTGGTCGACATCTACCAGGAGGCAGGCCTCGAGCTGCAGCGGCTCGACGCGATCACCCCTGCCTGGATCGAGGACGCGAAGAAGCCCTCGAAATCCCAGCTCGCGATCGAGGCGCTGAAGGCCACCATCCTCGAGGAGGCGGCACGAGTCACCCGCGGCAATGAGGTCCGCTCGAAGCTGTTCTCCGAGCGGATCAACGAGCTGATGCTGAAGTACACCAACAAGCAGCTCACCGCCGCGGAGATCATCGCCCGCCTCATCGAGATGGCCCAGGAGGTCCGCGCCGAAGCCGACCGTGGCACGCAGTTCAGTCCTCCGCTCGGCACCGACGAGCTGTCGGTCTACGACGTCATCGCACAGAACCCCTCGGCCGTGGACGTGATGGGCGACGACACCCTCGCCCAGATCGCCCGGGAGCTGGTGACGATCATGCAGCGTGACATCCGCACCGACTGGACCGTGCGCGACGACGTCAAGGCCAAGCTCCGCTCCTCCATCAAGCGCCTGCTGCGCAAGTACAAGTACCCGCCGGACCAGCAGAGCGAGGCGATCGTGAACGTCATGCACCAGATGGAGTCGCTCGCACCCCGGTATGCGGAGGAGCTGCAGGGCGCATCGGCCTGACGATGCGTGGCAAGCACCTGTCGCGGCCCGTGATGGCGTCGTCCACAGGAACCGGTCCACGGACGGTGCGCACCCCTACCATGGAGACCCGGGTAGAGCGCCGAGAGAGACCAGGACGGGAGGTCGCGCCGTGACAGTCCATGTGGATGTCGCTACGACGATCCTCGACTGGGCAGTCGAACGCGCCGGGTGGGATGAGGAGACCGCCGAGCGGAAGTTCCCTCAGCTCACCGAGTGGAGGGCCGGGACTCGTCGGCCGACGGTGAAGCAGCTGGAGCGTTTCGCGAAGGCCACTCATGCGCCGTTCGGCCAGCTCTTCCTCTCCGCGCCGCCGGAGGAGTCGCTCCCGGTGCCCGACATGCGCACCCTGCGCGGCACAGGGATCACCCGCCCATCCGCGGACCTCCTCGACACGATCTACCAGTGCCAGACGCGACAGAGCTGGTTCCGCGACCACGCTGTGGAGAACGGGATGGAACCTGTCGCCTATGTCGGGACGGCGACGACCGACGACGACCCCACTGTCATGGCGCAGAGAATGCAGGAGGTTCTCGGCGTCGACCCGAGGACCGAGCCTCTGGCACCGAGCTGGAGCGCTGCCTTCCGCCTGCTGTCCGACCAAGTCGAGGCGAGCGGGACGCTAGTGATGGTCAATGGTGTGGTGGGTTCCAATACGCACCGCGCATTGCGGCCCGAGGAGTTCCGCGGCTTCACCCTGGCCGACGACCTGGCCCCGGTGGTGTTCATCAATGGGGCGGACAGCAAGTCCGCACAGATCTTCACGCTCCTCCACGAGTTCGCGCACGTCTGGCTCGGGGGCAGCGCCCTCTCCGACGTCGTACCCGGCGAAGAAGGCGGTCCTCCCGAGGAACGGTGGTGCAATGCCGTCGCAGCCGAGGTGCTGATGCCGATCGAATCCGTGCGTTCCACGTTCCGAGGCGACCTCTCCGCCGAAGGTCTCGATGTCCTGGCACGCCGTTTCACCGTCAGCACGCTCGTCGTCCTTCAGCGTCTCGTCGACGCCGAGCTGGTCCCGCGGGACCGTTTTCGGGAGCTCTATGCGAAGGAGGAGGAGCGCGTCCTCGCGCTCTTCGCCGAGACGAAGGAGAACCGGTCCGGAGGCGGGAACTTCTACAACGTCCAATCGCAACGCCTCAGCAGGCAGTTCGCGCGCGCGGTCGTCGCGAGCGCACGCGAGGGCGGGACCAGCTATCGCGATGCCTACAAGCTGCTCGGCACGAAGAAGCACAGCACGTTCGAGGCGCTCGCCGAGCGGGTCGGGACGCGCTGATGCATCTCGTCGACGCGAACGTCCTGATCGAGGCGAAGAACAGGTACTACGCGTTCGACATTGCGCCCGGGTTCTGGGCGTGGCTCGAGCAGGGCCACCGGACGGGGAAGCTGATCAGCATCGACGCCGTCCGTGATGAGCTCGTGCAGGGCGATGATGAGCTCGCGGAATGGGCTCGAGGTCGTCGAGACTTCTTCCTGCCGATCGATCAGCTCACGGTCCAGCGTTTCCGACCGCTCAGCGACTGGGCTCGGCACCAGAACTATCGGCAATCAGCGCTGAATGAGTTCTCCAGCGATCGGGCGGACTTCCTCCTGATCGCACACGCGATCGGGCACGGCGACACGGTGATCACCAACGAGCAGCCCAGCCCGCAGGCGCAGAAGCGAGTGAAGATCCCCGACGCCTGCGCCGGCATGGGAGTGGCGACCGCTGACATCTTCACCGTGCTGAGGGAGACCGGGGCAGCTCTCCATCTCGTCGACTCAGCTGAGACAGAGCCCCGTGCCGAGACGCGAGCGCCGACGATCCCGGGCCTCGACTGATCGCAGAGGCCGGGCGCGAGAGCGCCGGCTATCCGCTCTGCGGAAGAGGATCCCTGACCCTCTTGTCACCGGCGGGACCAGCATACCCATCGGTCTCCGCGGAACAAGGGGCCGGTGGTGGAGAGCCCGCTCCCTACCCGCGGGTCTGTACGTCGGCCCGGCGACGGGCTAGTGTTCCGGCACCTGGAAGGACCCCGGAACACGACGACGTGCGGAGGACCTCATGAACCCCGATCCCATCTCGCTCTCCCTGGGCAGTCTCACCACGGTGGGGGTGATCGTGGTGATCGCCCTGATCGCGATCGCGATGGCGCTGCGCTTCCGCGCCGAGGTGCTGCGGGCCCGCACCGGCACCGACGCGATGGACGAGGTCGCCGGCGCCGTGCAGGAGGGGGCGGCCGCCTACCTGCGCCGCCAGCTGCGCACGCTCGGCGTCTTCGCCGTGATCGCCTTCCTGCTGCTGCTCCTCCTGCCCACCCACGGCGTCGAGGGGACCGAGGGGATGCTGCTGCGCGGCGCCCGCTCGGTCGCCTTCCTCGTCGGCGCCGCGTTCTCGGGTCTGATCGGCTACCTGGGCATGTGGCTCGCGGTGCGCGCGAACGTGCGCGTCGCCGCCGCCGCGCACGAGGCCGGACGCGATCCCGCGATGCTGATCGCGGTGCGCACCGGCGCCTGCGTCGGCATGGCGACGATCGGCTTCGGCCTCCTCGGCGCCGGGGCCGTGGTGCTGATCTTCCGTGGGGACGCCGCGCTCGTGCTCGAGGGCTTCGGCTTCGGCGCCGCGATGGTCGCGATGTTCATGCGCGTCGGCGGCGGCATCTTCACCAAGGCGGCCGACGTCGGCGCCGACCTCGTGGGCAAGGTCGAGCAGAACATCCCCGAGGACGACCCCCGCAACGCCGCGACCATCGCCGACAACGTGGGCGACAACGTCGGCGACTGCGCCGGCATGGCCGCGGACCTCTTCGAGTCCTACGCCGTCACGCTCGTCGCCGCGCTGATCCTGGGCCGGGCCGCGCTCGGCGAGGCCGGGATGGTCTTCCCCCTGATCGTCCCCGCGATCGGCGTGATCACCGCGCTGATCGGCATCTACCTCACCACGCCGAAGAAGGGCCAGAGCGCGCTGACCACCATCCGCCGCTCCTTCCTGCTCTCCGCGATCGTCTCCGCCGTGCTGTGCACGATCGCGGCCTTCGTGCACCTGCCCGCGAGCTTCTCCGCCCTCGGCATCGAGGACGCCTCCGCCGCGATCGACGACCCGCGGATCGTCGCCGCCGGCGCCGTCGTGATCGGCATCGTCCTAGGCATCGCGATCCTCTATCTCACCGGCTACTACACCTCGACCGAGGACCGGCCCGTGCGGCAGGTCGCCGCGACCTCCCGCACCGGCGCCGCGACCGTCGTGCTCTCCGGCTTCTCGCTGGGACTGGAGTCCGCGGTGTTCACGGCGCTGGTGATCGCCGCGGCGGTGTTCGGGGCGTTCCTGCTCGGCGGCGCCGGTGTGACCGGCCTGTTCGCGATCGCGCTCGCCGGCTGCGGGCTGCTCACCACCGTCGGCGTGATCGTCGCGATGGACACCTTCGGCCCGGTCACCGACAACGCCCAGGGCATCGCCGAGATGTCCGGGGACGTGGACGGCGAGGGCGCGCAGGTGCTCACCGAGCTCGACGCCGTCGGCAACACCACCAAGGCCATCACCAAGGGCATCGCGATCGCGACCGCCGTGCTCGCCGCGACCGCGCTGTTCGGCTCCTACACCGACGCGATCCGCGACGTGCTCGGGGACCGCTACCAGGACTTCCTCGCCCAGTCCGTCGTCTTCTCACCGCAGACCCTGGTCGGCGTGATCATCGGCGCGGCCGTCGTGTTCCTGTTCTCCGGCCTCGCCATCAGCGCGGTGGGCCGGGCCGCCGGGGCCGTGGTCTACGAGGTGCGCCGTCAGTTCCGGGACATCGCCGGGATCATGGAGGGCACAGCGAAGCCCGAGTACGGCAACGTCGTCGACATCGTCACCCGCGACTCGCTGCGGGAGCTGGCCACCCCCGGCCTGCTCGCCGTCGCCGCGCCGATCGCGGTCGGCTTCGGGCTCGGCGCCCCGGCGCTCGCCGGGTATCTCGCCGGCGCCATCGCCTCCGGTGTGCTGATGGCGATCCTGCTCGCGAACTCCGGCGGCGCCTGGGACAACGCGAAGAAGATCGTCGAGGACGGCCACCACGGCGGGAAGGGCTCCGACGCGCATGAGGCGACGATCATCGGCGACACCGTCGGCGATCCCTTCAAGGACACCGCCGGCCCGTCGATCAACCCCCTGATCAAGGTGATGAACCTGGTCGCCGTGCTGATCGCGCCCGCGGTGGTGGGGATGAGCGCGCTCAGCGGCGAGGCCGATCCGCTGCGCTACGCGATCGCCGCGGTCGCGATCATCGCGATCGCGGTGGCCGTCACCATCTCGATCCGCCGCGGTGTGGTGCTCGAGACCGAGGATGACCTCGAGGCCGTCGACGCGCAGGGCAGCTGACTCAGGCGTGGACGGGCGCCGAAGCGTCCTCCCGCGACCCCACGGTGCCGATGGACCACTGGTATCCCGGCTCGGTGCCGTTGACCTCGAAGGCGCCGATCTCGCGGGCCTTGTACACCCAGGGGTTGTGGGAGGCGACCGTGCGGGCGTTGCGCCAATGGCGATCCAGCGCCGATGTCTCGCGCACGGCCGAGGCCCCGAGCGCGTCGAACAGCCGCGTCGCCGCCTCCGGCACCAAGCGGGAGGTGACCACCTGGGCCCGGGCAGAGGCGAGCTCCGCCGTCACCAGCGCGGAGCGCTCCTCCTCGCCGCCGGCACCCGCCGCGCGGGCGGCCTCCTCGATCGCCTCCGCCACCTGGCCCGCCAGCGCCTCCGCGGTCGCGGCGACCGCGGAGATCTCGCCGAGCACCTGCAGGATCTGCGGATCCTCCCGCACCCGGTCGGCGTTGCCATGGCTGTAGGTGCGGGTGCGGGCCGCGACCGCCG
This sequence comes from Brachybacterium sp. SW0106-09, assembly GCF_001293905.1. NCBI lineage: Bacteria > Bacillati > Actinomycetota > Actinomycetes > Micrococcales > Dermabacteraceae > Brachybacterium > Brachybacterium sp. SW0106-09. Next base: position 62,790 of record NZ_BCAK01000055.1, on the reverse strand, counting down.
CCGTGGCGTCCTCGCGCACTGCCGCGGCGATCCCGGCGTGCACGGCGATCAGCACCAGCTGGTACACGGCGGTCTGGTAGCCGAACCGGTCCTCGAAGGGGATGACGTCCCTGGCGTCGAGCCGCGCGCGGTCGTAGGCGATCGTGCCGGTCCCGGTGAGCTTCTGCCCGAACCCGTCCCAGTCGTCGCTGCGCGTGACCGCGGCCTGGACCAACGGCACCACGGCGATGTGCTGGGACCCGTCGGCCGCCTCGACCAGGGTGTCCGAGTAGTCGGCGAAGTAGGAGCCGGTGGTGTAGAACTTCCGGCCCGTCACCTCGGCGTGCTCGCCCTCGACCGCGACCTTCGTGCCCTGGGAGCCTCGCTCCACGGAGCCGATCTCCGACCAGGCGTTCCCGATCACCGCCCCGTCGGCGATCCGTCGCAGCCATCGCTGCCGGAACTCGGCGTGCGGTGTGATCAGGAGGTCCTCGACGAAGGCGATGTGCCCGCGCCAGATCTGGGGGAGGTTCGCATCGGCGGCGGCCAGGTCCACCAGCAGCGAGGTCAGCTGCCCGAAGGTGGCACCCAAGCCACCCGCCTCGACCGGCAGGCGCACGGTCCCGAAGCCGGCCTCGGCCAGGGCGCGCACGGCGCCGTGGGGCAGGGTGCGCTCGCGCTCCCGGTCCAGGGTCCCCTGGGCGATGGTCTCGATGACGGGGGCGAAGCGGGCGCGGAGCTCGGTCAGCGTGGTCATAGGTGTCCTTTCCTCGGTACTCACGGATGGTGATGGTCGACCATAGGGTCCCGTGCACCGCCGGGGCCAGGGTGCTGACCCATGCCGTCACACGGCGTTGCGGAGCAGCCGCTCGGGCAGGTGCGAGAATGCCGGGATGACCGCCACCCTCGTCGCCCATGACCTCGCCGGAGGGTACGGCCACCGCATCCTCTTCGACGGCCTCGACCTCACCGTCGCCCCCGGGGACGTGATCGGCGTGGTCGGCGCGAACGGCGCCGGGAAATCGACGCTGCTGCGCCTGCTCGCAGGAGCCGCCGCCCCTCAGCAGGGCGGCCTGACGCTCTCCCCGTCGGACGCCTTCGTGGGCTGGCTCCCGCAGGAACACGAGCGGACCCCCGGGGAGAGCGTCGCCGGGTACGTCGCCCGACGCACCGGCTGCGCTCGGGCCACCGCCGACCTGGATGCCGCCGCCACCGCCCTCGAGCACGACGCCCCGCCCGGCGGCCCCGAGCCGGCCGACGTCTACGCCGCGGCGCTGGAGCGGTGGCTCGCCAGCGGCGCGGCCGACCTCGAGGAGCGCCTGCCCGTCGTGCTCGCCGATCTCGGCCTGCCGATCGGCCCGGGGGAGGCGGAGCAGACGGCGATGACCTCCCTCTCCGGCGGCCAGGCCGCCCGGGTGGGTCTCGCCGCGCTGCTGCTCTCCCGCTTCGACCTGGTGCTGCTGGACGAGCCCACCAACGACCTCGACCTCGACGGCCTCGCCCGGCTCGAGGCCTTCGTCCAAGGCCTCCGCGGCGGGGTGGTGCTGGTCAGCCATGACCGCGAGTTCCTCGCCCGCTGCGTCACCGAGGTGCTCGAGCTCGACCTCGCCCAGCACTCCCACCGTCTCTTCGGCGGCGGCTACGAGGCCTATCTCGAGGAGCGCTCCACGGTGCGACGCCATGCCCGCGAGCACTACGAGGAGTTCGCGCAGAAGAAGGCCGACCTCGTCGACCGCGCCCGCACCCAGCGCGAATGGTCCAGCCAGGGCGTCCGCAACGCGATGCGCAAGGCGCCTGACAACGACCGGATCCGCCGACGTGCCCAGACCGAGTCCAGCGAGAAGCAGGCGCGGAAGGTGCGGCAGATGGAGAGCCGGATCGCGCGGCTCGAGGAGGTGGAGGAGCCGCGCAAGGAGTGGCAGCTCCAGTTCACGATCGGGGCCGCCCCTCGCTCCGGCAGCGTCGTCGCCACCCTCGCGGGCGCCGCGGTGCACCGGGGCGCCTTCACGTTGGGGCCGCTCTCCCTCCAGGTCGACGCCGGCGACCGCATCGGCATCACCGGCCCGAACGGCGCCGGGAAGTCGACCCTGCTGCAGCTGCTGCTGGGCAGGATCGAGGCCGACGAGGGCTCGGCCTCGCTCGGCGCGAACGTGCTGCTCGGCGAGATCGACCAGGCGCGCTCCCTGCTGGCCGACGAGGCGCCGCTGGCCGACGCGGCCGGGGCGCTGCTGCCGGAGATGACCCCGGCGGACGTGCGCACCCTGCTGGCGAAGTTCGGCCTGCGCGCGGACCACGTGGGCCGGCCCTGCGCCGAGCTGTCCCCGGGCGAGCGGACCCGTGCGGCGCTCGCCCTGCTCCAGGCGCGCGGCGTGAACCTGCTGGTGCTCGACGAGCCGACCAACCACCTCGATCTGCCCGCCATCGAGCAGCTCGAGCAGGCGCTCGAGAGCTACACGGGCACGCTGCTGCTGGTCACGCACGACCGGCGCATGCTCGAGACCGTGCGCATCGACCGGCGGTGGCAGGTGGAGGACGGCGAGGTCGCCGAGCTCTGAGGCCTCGGCGTGACCGTCAGCCCGCGAGCGGGCAGGGCTCGAGCACGTCCAGCGCGATCCGCGCAGCCTCCTCGGGGGAGGAGGCCTCGTGCAGCACCGGATCGGCGGCGCCCGCGACACCCACCAGCCAGGTCGCCCCGTCCTCCTCGTCGAGCCGGGCCACGATCACCGCACCGCGCTCCACGCGCGGGATCCGCAGCAGCGGACGCTCCGGGTCCAGGTGCAGGACGCCGTCGAGCTCGGGACGCTCCGCGAGGAGGGCGCGGCGGATCTGCTCGCGCTCGAGCCAGTCGCCGAAGGCGACCGCGAGGTCGTGGGTGAACTGCATGGAGGGTCCTTCCTCGGAAGCCAGGATCCGCTCGGGCGCTCAGGGCCCGACGGGGAACAGCGCGACCGCCCGGAATGCGGTCTCACGGCGATTGTTGGACAGCGGTCCGACAAATGGGAGTGACTGAGGCGTACTCCTCACAGGAATCCGACGGTCTGAGGCACGTCTCACGTGCCCCGGGGTCAGCCTCGGGGCTCAGCAGGCGATGTCGCCCTCGACGAGCCCCTTGAAGCGGCTGCGGTGGAACACCATCGCCTCGGCGGCCGGTGAGCTGTCGATCGCGAGGACCTCGAGCAGCGCGAGGTCGTGGTCGCCCGCGCGCACCTCGTCGTGGACCCGAACCGTCATCCAGGCGGGAGCGCCCTGCAGCACCAGCGCGCCGTGCTCGTCGGCCTCCACGTCCAGGCCCTCGAAGCGGCGCTCCCGGTCCGGACCCGCGAGCTGGCGGGTCACGCCGCGCTGGCGATCGCCGAGCACCGTGACCCCGAGATGTCCGTGCTCGCGCAGCAGCGGCCAGGTGCGCGAGCTGTGCTGCACCGCGACGGAGACCAGGGGCGGCTCGAGGGAGACCCCGACCGTGAAGGTCGAGGCGACGAGTCCGTGGCGCACGCCGTCGATCTCGGCGGCGACCAGCACCACTCCCTGCGGGAAGTGGGAGAAGGCCTCACGGAGCGCGGAATCGGTCAGCATGCTCCTGACTCTAGGACGCGTGCCGCGCCCGCGCACGGTCGGGCCCACGTCCTGGGACCCGACCGTCATGCGGCGTCATAGTGGCAGGTCAGCGAGGTGGGTCAGCCCTCCGTCGTCACCTAGCCCATCGCGCTGGTCCGGAAGCTCGCCCCCTCGGGATCCGCGATCGTCGTGATCCGTCCGAAGGGCGAGTCGACCGGGCCGTCGAGCACGCTCCCGCCGAGCTCCCGCACGCTCGCGAGCGCCTGCTCGGTGCTCTCGACGCCGAAGTGGACGCGCCATCCCATGGCGTCCTCGGGCATCATCCCCGCCGCATCGCACAGGCCCCAGCTCGCACTCTCGCCGGGTCCGTTCGTCGCGTAGCGGACGTCGTCCCCGCCCTCGTCCATCCCCTCGCCCATCGGCACCAGCTCCGCGTCGAACACCGCGGTGTAGAAGGCGGCGGCGTCGTAGCGGTGGGTCATCAGCTCGAATCAGACGGGGGAACCGGGCCTCCCGGTGAACTCGTAGCCATCCAGCGTCCCGGCCTGCCACAGGCCGATGCCGGCGCCGGTGGGGTCCTGGATGATCGCCATCCTGCCCGTCTCGCTGATCGCGTCGGGTGGGACGATGACGGCGGCGCCGGCCCTCTGCGCCCTCGCGGTGCGGGCGTCGGCGTCGTCGACGGAGAGATAGACGCCCCACTCGGGCGGCAGGGCGTCACCCGCCGGCCCGGTCATCCCCGCGACGTTCATCAGCCCGCCCACGAGAGCGCCGCCGCTGCGGATCAGGTGGTCGTGGCCGAAGCCCTCGCCGAGGTCCTCGAACTGCCAGCCGAACACGCCGCCGTAGAACTGCACGGCCCGAGCGGTGTCGGTGGTGGAGAGGTCGAGCCAGGCGCTGGTGCCGGTGCTGCGGGTCGTGGTTGCTCTTGTGGTCGTGGTCCTTGCGGCGGGTGCGGCCGGGGCTCCCACGCTAGGGCGGCCGCGGCGCGCAGATGCGTCCGATCGTGCGCGCTCCCGGGGCGGCGGCGCAGCCTGCGCCGTCGACGCGCCGACGAGCCGACAGGTCGACGAGCTGATAGGGCGGCGGGTCCAGGGGGCAGCGGGGACGACGAGCCGGCAGGCGGCAGTGCAGCGGGTGCTCGAGGTCAGGCCCGGCGCAGCGCCGGCAGAGCGGACAGCATCGGCACGCTCCCGCCCGCCGCCGAGGTCCCGAAGCGGAGCGTCACCTCCCCGGGGCCGATCAGCGGCGCAGGGTGCGCCGCGACCATCGGCGCCCGCGGCGCGAGCAGGTCCAGCGGATCGGCGTGCGGCCGCACCGCGAAGGCGAGCAGGAAGGGGGCGCCCGCGCACAGGGGGAGGTCGACGTGGTCGACGCCCGTGACGAGCACGCCCGAGGCCGGCAGGCCGATCGGCGCAGGCTGCGGGTACCAGCCCACCCAGATCGAGGGGTCGCCGCGCCGGTCCGCGCCCTCGGGGAGCTCCAGCACCGCCCGCACGGCCCGGTCGCCCAGCGGGTGCGGGCGCAGCATCGTGAAGGGGTGCGGGGGAGCATCGGCGACCGTCTGCGCGAGGCGGCGCAGCTGTCCCGGGGTGACACCGACGGTGCTGCGGAAGCGGCGGCCGAAGCTCGACAGGGAGTCGAAGCCCACCTCGCAGGCCACGTCGATGACCGCGGCGTCGCCCGCCAGCAGCAGTTCCTTCGCCCGCCCGACGCGCAGGGCGATCAGGTACTGGCCGGGGCCGATCCCTAGCTGCGCGCTGAACAGGCGCGAGAAGTGGAAGGGGCTGTAGCCGGCCGCGTCGGCGAGATCGGCGACCCGCAGCGAGGGCGCACGATCCCGGGCGAGATCCACCACGGAGGCCAGCGCGGTCTCCGGCAGGGGCGTCGTGAGCGGCGTCACACGCGACAGTCTAGGGCGGCGGCCCGTCGGACGGCCTGGCCGACGGGAGCTCGTCCATCGGGCCTGCCGCGACGCGGCGGGTCGGGGAAGCGGCGACCTCGGCGGCCGGGCATGCGGCGACCCCGCCGACCGGGACGGGTCGACGGGGTCGCGGGGGAGGGGCGCGCCGAGCGGCGGACCGGAGGTGCCGGGATCAGCTCTCGGGGTCGACGACCTCGGCCGGCTTCGAGTTGCGCAGGAAGAGCGCCCCGACGAGGCCCAGCGCGGCGATCCCGGCGGAGACGTCGAACGCGACGTTGACGCCGTGGATCTGGCCCTCGACCCCGTGCTCGGCCGGGTCCAGTGCGGCGACCGTCATCACGGTGACCAGCACGGCGGTGCCGACCGAGGCGGCGATCTGGCGCAGGGTGTTGTTCACGGCGGCGCCGTGCGGGATCAGGCGCTGCGGCAGCTGGTTCAGCGCCGCCGTGGTGACCGGCATGATCACCATCGCGGTGCCCAGCATCCGCACCGCGTTGACGATCGCGATGTAGGCGAAGGAGGTCTCCGGGGTGAGCCGTGCCAGCAGCAGGCTCATCGACGCCAGCAGCGCGAAGCCGACGATCGCGAGCACCCGGGCGCCGAAGCGGTCGAAGATCCGGCCCGTCACCGGGGACATGACGCCCATGATGACCGCGCCCGGCAGCAGCACCATCCCCGACTCCATCGCGGAGAAGTCGCTCATGTTCTGCATGAACAGCGGGATCATCAGCATGCCGCCGATCATCGCCATGAACACCAGCATGCCCAGCACGGTGCCGAGGGTGAACATCGGGTTGCGCAGGATCCGCAGCTGCAGCAGCGGCTCCTCGATCCGCAGCTGGCGCCGCACGAACCACGCCAGCGCGACCACGCCGACGGCCAGCGGCGCGATCACCTGCGCGCTCGCCCAGCCGGAGGTGCCCGCCGTGGAGAAGCCGAACAGCAGGCCGCCGAAGCCGAAGGTCGACAGGATCAGGGAGGGCATGTCGAGACGGGGATCCGTCTGCTCGGTGACGTTGCGCAGCGTCAGATGGGCGAAGACCAGCGCGCCGAGCGTGATCGGCAGCATCATCACGAACAGCACCCGCCAGGACCAGTGGTCCACGATGAAGCCCGACAGGGTCGGGCCGATCGCCGGGGCGAAGGAGATCACGAGGCCGAAGGTGCCCATCGCCGTGCCGCGGCGGTGGATCGGGAAGATCGCGAAGAGGATCGTCTGCATCAGCGGCATGATCATGCCGCCGCTGGCGGCCTGCACCACGCGGCCCGCCAGGAGCACCGCGTACACCGGCGCGACCGCGCAGATGAGCGTGCCCAGCGCGAAGATCCCCATCGCCGCGAAGAACATCGTGCGGGTGGAGAACTTCTGGATCAGGAACGCCGTCGCGGGGATCATGATCCCGTTGACCAGCATGAACAGCGTGGTCACCCACTGGGCTGCATTCGCGGTGATGCCGAAGTCCGCCATGAACGCCGGCAGCGCCGTGTTCAGCAGCGTCTGGTTCAGGATGATGACGAAGGCGCCGGCGAGCAGCACCGCCATCACGATGTTCGGGTTCACCTGCAGCGGGGCCGGGCCCCCGGAGCCTGCCGTCCTGCTGTTCGTCTCGCCGCTCACGGCGGGCACCTCTCTCGTCTGGATCGCCACCTGGCCCCTCTCTGCTCGTCCCCGCTCGACGCGGTCGGCGGTCGCGGCCGCCTCCAGCACAGTAGGTCGAAAGTTGCACTGAGTGCAAGGTCAGGGGAGGGAGGTGCATGCCTCATCCGGCCACGCTCATCGCTCGCTGGAGCGGTGGCCGCCGCGGCCGGAGGACCGACGTGGAGGCGATTCGAGTGACATCGCGTCCCGCCCCGCCAGGAGCGTGTGAAGCGGCCCGGCTGGGCGATGACCGGGGGTGAGGGGTGACGGGCGGGAGCATTCGGCAGGACGACGCGGCGGGGGCGCCCACCGCTCGGTGGACGCCCCCGCGTCGGGCCGTCGTGGCGACGGGCGAGCCTGCCCGAAGGGCAGGGCCTGCCGCTCCGCCGGCAGCTCCCGCTGCCGTCAGTCGACGGTGATCTCGCCCATCGGGCCCCAGCCGTCGCTGTCGATCTGGTGGGAGATGATCTGCGGCGTCGCCGTGAGGTACTGCGGGAACTCCTCCTGCATCTTCTTGAAGTGCGGGGAGTCCACGTGCGGGCCGGCGCCCTCGTCGGTGAACGCCTCGATGAGCACGTAGGTGCTGGGCTCCTTGACGCTGCGCGACCACTCGAACCACAGGTTGCCCGGCTCGGCGAGCGTGTTCTCGGTGAACTCGCTCGCGATCTCGGGCCAGCGGTCGGCGAACTCGGGCTTCACAGGGAACTTCACGTTGATGAGGATCATCGTCGGGTCCTTTCTGAGAGGTGACGGGACCAGCCTGCCGGATCCGGCACGCGCAGGGAACCTCGATTCTCGCAGGGCAAGAAGCAGAGCTCGGGCACAATGGTCGCCGGAAGGAGGACGACGATGACCTCGAACGACACAGGCCGAGCGGCCCAGGACCAGGGCGGCCAGGTCGCCCGGGCGATCGCGGTGCTGGAGGCGGTGGCGGAGCACGGCAGCAGCACCGCGCGCAGGATCTCCGAGGCGACCTCGATCCCGCTGCCCACGGTGTATCGGATCGCGCAGGAGCTGATCCGCTCCGAGTACCTCGTGCACCTGCGCGCGGAGAAGCGCTTCGCACTGGGCTACAAGCTGCACCGACTGGCCGTCGGCCTCCATGACGATCTCGGCATCCCGCGCTCCGTGCGCGAGGAGGTCCACGCCATGCATCGTGACCTGGGCATGGCCGCCTATCTCGCGATCCACCGCGGCACCGACTTCGTCGTCGTGCACGTCTCCGACTCGCCGCAGGCTCCGCGGCTGTCCCCGCTCGGCTTCGGCTTCCACGAGAGCCCGCACGCGACCGCCTTCGGGAAGGCGGGGCTCGCCTCCCTCGCTCCCGGCGAGCAGGAGGAGTACCTGGCAGGGTCGCTGCGTGCCCACACCGACCGCACCCTCGTCGACCCGGGGGAGCTGCGCCGTCAGCTCGCCGAGATCGCCGAGCGCGGCATCGCCTGGGAGCACCAGGAGTTCGTGCCCGGCTCCAGCTGCCTCGCCGCGACGATCAAGGCCGACGACGGGATGCTGCTGGGCACCGTCGCGGTCTCCGCCCCGGTCGCCGCCTACGAGGGGCGTCTCCGCCATGTCGAGGACCGGGTGCGGGCCTGTGCCTCCCGCGCCGGGCGCGCCTATCGTCTGGGCGCGCAGGCCCACTGACCGCGGCACCCGTCGGCGTTCTCGCCCGGTGATAACGGCGCTGTGCGCTCGCCGCAGCCCCTGCCTATCGTGTGCCTCAGGTCACTGACGAAGATGCAGTGGGAAGGAGACGCCATGAGCGCACCGGACGGCGACGAGGCCGTGAACGAGATCGAAGGGACCGACGAGGCGGAGGCGACGCTCACCGCCCTGATCAAAGCCGCGTTCCCGCACGAGCGCGTGCCGGACTCGGCCTACCGGCGGGCCGCGGACACCGTCCGCTGCGCGGCGGAGGAGAGCGCGTGGATGCGGGTCAAGCTCGCCCACGGCCTCGACTCCCTCGAGGCCCTCGCGGACGGCCGCTTCACCGAGCTCAGCCCCGAGGAGGCGCTGCCGCTGCTGCTGCGCATCCAGCACACGACCTTCTTCGGCTTCGTGCGGCAGACCGTGGTGGTCAGCCTCTACGAGGACGAGGAGGTCTGGGAGGTGATCGGCTACGAGGGCCCCTCCTTCGAGAAGGGCGGCTACCTCCACCGCGGATTCGACGATCTGGACTGGCTGCCGGATCCGCGGATCGAGGAGTACGACGGGGAGCCGCTGGTGGAGGTCGTCTCCGATCTCCCCCGCGGGGCGACCACGAAGAGCGTCCGGGGCGCCGCCGTCCCGGCAGGACAGAGCAGGGCACGCGCCGGACGCACCGGCCGCGGGACGAAGGGGCAGGCATGAGCACGATCGATCACTCCACCGAGGCCGTCGTCATCATCGGCTCGGGCGCCGGCGGTGGCACCCTCGCCTACGAGCTGACCAGGGCGGGCATCGAGTGCGTGCTGCTCGAGGCCGGCCCGTACCTGCGCGGCGAGGACTACATGAACCTCGAATGGGCCGCCTTCGACCAGATGGCGTGGGCCGACACCCGCACCACCTCCGGCAGCTGGCGCATCGCGAAGGACTTCCCGAACCTGCCGGCCTGGATCGTCAAGGCCGTCGGCGGCACCACCACCCACTGGTCCGGGGCGACCCCGCGCTTCAAACCGCACGAGTTCCGCACCCGCAGCACCTACGGCCGAGTCGACGGCGCGAGCCTGATGGACTGGCCGCTGACCTACGAGGAGCTCGAGCCGTACTACACCCGCGCCGAGGACGCGATCGGCTCCACCCACCGCGGAGGCCGACCGCCTCTGCCGGCGAACAACAACTACAAGGTCCTCGCCGCCGGCGCCGAGAAGCTCGGCTACCGCCACTACGCCACCGGCCCCTACGGCACCAACGCCGAGCCCTATGACGGCCGTCCCGCCTCGGTCCAGGACGGCTTCAACTTCCAGGGCGACAAGAGCGGCGCGAAGTGGTCGACGATGGTGCGCGAGATCCCTCTCGCCCTCGCCACGGGGAAGCTCGACCTGCGGCCCGACTCCCACGTCGCGCAGATCCTTCACGACCGGACGGGACGGGCCGACGCGGTGCTCTACCTCGACGCCGAGGGGAACCTGCACCGCCAGGCCGCGAAGCTCGTGTGCGTCGCCGGCAACGCGATCGAGACGCCGCGCCTTCTGCACCTGAGCTCCTCGTCGCTGTTCCCCGACGGGCTCGCGAACTCCTCCGGCCTCGTGGGCCGCAACTACATGCGCCACATGACCGGCAGCGTGTACGCGCAGTTCGACAAGCCGGTGCACATGTACCGCGGCGAGACGATGGCCGGGAACATCAGCGACGAGTCGGTGCACGATCCCTCCCGCGGTTTCGCGGGCGGCTACTACATCCAGACCATCTCTCTCGGGCCCGCCTTCCTGGCGACCTTCGCCGAGCCCGGCTCCTGGGGGCCGAGCTTCACGCGTCTGCTGGACGCCTACGAGAACACCGCCGGCTGCTGGCTGGTGGGGGAGGACATGCCCCAGGAGTCCAACGCCGTCACGCTCGACCCCACCGTCACGGACCAGCACGGACTGCCGGTCGCGAGCGTCCACTTCGACGACCATCCCAACGACCTCTCCATGCGCGAGCACGCCTACGGCAGGGCCGAGGCGCTGTACGAGGCCGTCGGCGCGGTGGGCACGCACCGCACCCCGCCGTACCCCTCGACCCACAACCTGGGCACGTGCCGCATGAGCGAGCGGCCGGAGGACGGGGTCGTGGACCGCTTCGGTCGGGCGCACGACGTGCCGAACCTGTTCGTCTCGGACGGCTCGCAGTTCACCACCGGCGCCGCGGCGAACCCGACGCTGACGATCGTGGCGCTCGCGATCCGTCAGGCCGAGCACATCGCCGAGTCGCTCCGCGCCGGCACCGTCTGATACGGAGCAGGGGCAGGGGCCGGGCGGGACGAGGAGCGAGGTGGGGCTGCCCCGCCGTGCTCCTCGTCCCGCCGCGCCCCTCAGAGAGACCGAGTGGCAGATCTCGGCCGGTATCAGTCATGAATACCGGCCGAGATCTGCCACTCGCTGTTCGTGCCGCCGCCGGGCCGGCGATCGGCCGGCCCAGTGGGGTGCGGTGCGGCGCAGGGGCCCGGACCGCGGGACGGGGCCTGCGCCGGTCCGCCGGGAGTGCGGGCGGCGCCGGGGACGGTCGGCCCGGCGAGGGGTCAGACGTTGATCGTGACGTCCCCTGACTCGCGCAGCTTCCCGGCGATCTCGGTGGCGGCCTCGTTCTGCTGCTGCATGGTGGCCTGTTGGGCGAGCTGGTCCTTCATCTCCTCGAAGGAGGGGACCTCCTCGGCGGAGCCGCCGGCGGCGGACTGCTGCTCGACCATCGCGTCGTACTGGGCCTTCAGCTCCTCGTCGCTCGGCTCGGCGATGTCGGCCTCCTGCTCGATGTAGGTCGTGATCGCGAACTGCGAGGCGGCGTCCTGGCGGACCTGCTCCGCGGAGATGCCCTGCTGCTCGAGGGCGCTGACCACCTCGTCACCCGAGCCCAGACCGCTCTGCTTCGCGATCTCGTCGAGGGTCGTGTCGATGTCCTTGTCGGTGGCCTTGATGCCCGCGTCCTCGGCCCCCTGGCGCAGCAGCTCGTTGTTCACGAGCTGCTCGGCGACCTGGGTCTTCAGCTGCTCCTCATCGGGCGCCTGCCCGCCGGCCTGCTGCTGCATCGCCATCTGCTGGTACTGGGACTGGTAGGTCTGGACGAAGTCGTCCTTGGTGATCTCCGTGCCGTTGACGGTCGCGACGATCTCTGGCACGTCGGAGACGTCGGCCTCCTGGGGCTGCTGGGCCTGCGGGTCGCCGGCCGCGCCGCCACCGTCGGAGGCGGCCGGTGCCGCCTGCCCGCCGCCGTCGGAGGCCTGCGAGGGATCGTCCTGCCCGCCGCTGCACGCGGCGGTCAGGCCGAGCGCGGCGGTGAGCGTGAGCGCGGCGAGGGTGCGCCGCAGGGCTGAGGTGCTTCGGACCTTCACTGTGCCTCCTGGGATCGTTGGCCCGGGCGACGGTACGCCCCGAACCCTGGTGCCGCGTTCCGGAACCGCCCAGGAAGCCGGTCACAGCGCCGACGGCGTGGGACGAATCACGAAATGGTAACGGTGTGGGTCGTGTGCGAGGTGCTGTGCCCCGGGGGAGCGCGCTGTCCGACGGTCGGGGCACGAGGACGCGCTCCCGCTGCGCGGTGCGCCGACACGGGACGAGCCCGCCCGTCGCCGGGCGCCGCGCGACGCGACAGTGGCCCGGACGCCTCTCGGCGTCCGGACCCCTGCGGGCGGGTCATCACTCGAGGTGCTCGAGTGCGTAGACCGTCATCGCGTCGCGGACGTGCTCGGCGAAGGGCCGGCCGTCGACCGTGAAGGTCGCCCCGAAGCGGGGATCGGCGACGTACATGTCGCCGATGCCGACGAAGGCCTCGGCACCGGGCCGCTTCCCGCCCCAGCCCGCGCTGATCCAGGTGTACAGCCGGGCCGTCAGGGCCTGGACCTCCTCGTGCTCCGCGGGCAGCTCGCGCGCCGAGGTGTCGGCGAAGCCGGCGACCAGGGCGTCGACCTCCTCGCGGAAGCCCTCCTTCTCGGCGTTGCTCAACGAGCGCCACCACAGGTCGGAATCGGCGTAGGCCTGCTCGCCCCACCTCTCCTCGACCTCCTCGCGGTGCTGCGTGTGGTCGAATCCGTCGAACATCGTGTCCGTCATGAGCTCTCCTCCTGTCTCGAGAATCCGGATCGTGGACTGCACCGAGGCGACGATGCGGGACAGGCGCTCCTGCTCCCGCTCGAGCTGCGCGGCATGCGCCCGCAGCGCGGAGACCGTCTCGACCTGCTCGTCGAGCACGCGGCCGATCTCGGGCAGCCCGAGCCCCAGCTCGCGCAGGACGAGGATCCGCTGCAGACTCAGCAGGGCCGCGCCGTCGTAGAACCTCTGCCCGCCGTGACCGGTGCGGCTCGGGGCGAGCAGCCCCACCTGCTGGTAATGGCGCAGGGTGCGGCTGGTGACGCCGGTGCTGCGGACGATCTCCTGGATCGACCACTCCCGGGCCGGGTGCCGTGGCGACTCCATGGCTCCTCCTCTCGACGGTCTCCTTCGGTGCGATCACGATCATTCCCCTTGACGTCGCGTCAAGTGCAAGGGGGCGGAAGAAGAATCTTCGCCGGGGCCGCGACGCGGACCGGGCGAAGAGGTGGACCTGGGCCGGGGGAGGGACCTGGGCCGGGGGAGGGACCCGGGTCGACGGCGGAACCCGGGCCGTGCGAGAGGGCCGGGGCGAGCCCCGCGGGGACGACGACGCCCGCCGGACCGTGCGGGGCACGGACGGCGGGCGTCGTGGGGGAGGCGTCTGAAGAAAGGGGACCCAAGTGGCACGCCAAGGAGCTCATCGCCGCGGCGTGCCGCCTGAGTCCCGATTGTGAAGGCGGGCCCACGTCATTCAGCTGGGTCCGGGGCGTGCGCGTCAGGCCGGAGCGACGAGTCGCCCGGCGGGCGACCGTCGCTCAGTAGCCGATGGACCTCAGGTACTCGCGGGACTCGCGGATGCAGTCGATCGGATCGCGGCCGTAGGTGTCGTCCTGCTCGATGAGGAAGTACTCGGCGCCGGCCTTCTCCGCCGCGGGCAGCAGCGCGGGCCAGTTCATGTTTCCCTGGCCCACCTCGGCGAACTGTCCGAGGGAGAGGAAGGTCCCGTAGAACTCCTTCATGTCCATCTCGCCGGCGTCGAAGCGCTTCACGGCGTCCTCGGGCATGGGCGCGACGCGGAAGTCCTTGACGTGGATGAGCTTGCAGGCGCCGGTGTAGGCCTCGAGCATGTCCAGCGGAGCCATGCCGCCGCGCTGGACCCAGTGCAGGTCCACCTCGAACAGCAGCGAGGGGGCGACGCGGCGCACGATGTCGAAGATCCGCTCGCCGTCGAACTGGATGAGGTCCACGTGGTGGTTGTGGTAGCAGAGCGTGATGCCCTTCTCCGCGAGACGTGCCGCGTAGGGCTCGACGGAGGCCGCCCAGTCCTCGGCCGCCTTCTTCGAGGTCATCGCCGAGAACGGCATCATGCCGATGCGCAGGAAGCGCGCTCCGGTCTTCTCGCACGCCTCGACGGCGCGGTCGAACTCGGTCTCGAGAGCGAAGCCGTTGCCGCCCGGGGCGATCGAGACGCTCATCGCGGCGGTCTCGACGCCGAAGTCAGCCTTGCCGCGCACGAGGTCGTCGATGAGCTCGTCGGTCATCTCCACCTGGGAGACCTCGACGGCGTCGATGTCGAGCTCGCGCACCTGGCGCAGGACCTCGTACATCCCCTTCTCGGTGATCTGGTCCTTGAGCATCATGAGCTGGAGTCCGAGGACGGGCATGGGTGTTCTCCTTCGAAGAGTGCGGTGGCGGTGGTGGTGCGGGCGCGGCCCGGGTCGACGGGAGGTCGGCGCCGGGCCGCAGGGAGAGCGCTCAGGAGCGGGTGGAGAACTTCCCCTCCTCCTCGATGCGCTTGTTGAGCTCGGAGAGGTACTCCTCGGCCGGGTAGTCCACGAGGTCGATCTCGCGGCCGGTCCAGGCCGACAGCTGCATGCCGGAGGCCAGGCGCACGCCGTTGATGCCCTCGGCGCCGTCGGCGATCAGCGGGGTGCCGTCGTTGACGTGCGCGGCGAAGTTGGTCAGGACGTCGATGTGCTGCTGGCCCCAGGCCGACTCGTAGGTCTTCTCCTCGACGGTGTACAGCGAGGAGGGATCCATCTCGCCGCGGAACAGCTTGGCCACGTCCTGCATGGTCATCTTGTCGCTGAGGCTGCGCTCGTCCTCCGACAGGCGGTAGACGGTGACCTTGTTCGACTTGTCGACGACGACCTTGCCCTTGTCGAAGAGCAGCTCGAGGCGGTCGGTGCCGATGATGTCGTTGGTCGAGGTCATGAAGTGGCCGGTGACGCCCTCGCCGAAGTCGACGAGCGCGTTGACCTCGTCCTCGGTGGCGATGTCGCGCTGGAAGCCGAAGGCGAGCTTCGCGAAGACCTTCTTCGGGGCGCCGGCGAGCCACTGCCACAGGTCCAGCTGGTGGGGAGCCTGGTTGACGAGGACGCCGCCGCCCTCGCCGCCCCAGGTCGCGCGCCACTCGGACTGGTCGTAGTAGCCCTGCGGGCGCCACCACGACGTGATGATCCAGGAGGTGTGGCGCAGCGCGCCGAGCTCGCCGGACTCGATCAGCGCCTTGAGGTCGGTGTAGACCGGGTTGGTGCGCTGGTTGAACATGATGGCGAAGGTGGTCTCGGGATGCTCGGCCGCGAAGGCGTTCATCTCCTCGACCTGCTTGGTGTAGACGCCCGCGGGCTTCTCGGTGAGGGTGTGGATGCCCTTGCCGATCGCGGTGATCGTCATCTCGGGGTGGAGGTAGTGCGGCACAGTGGTGACCACGGCGTCGACATCCCCGGAGTCCAGCATCGCGACGTAGTCGTCGTAGAAGGGGGTGCCGGCGTGCTTCTCGGCGGCGGCGTCCTTCTTCGCGGGATCGGTGTCGGCGATGGCGCCGAGCGTCATGCCCGCGATCTTCCCGTCGGCCAGGAGGCCGGCGTACATGCCGCCCTGGGCGCCGAATCCGATGATGCCGAGGCGGACGTTCTTCTCCGACATGGTGTCTCCGTTCTGTGGTGGTGCCACGCTCCCGGGAGGGGACGCGGATGGATCTGGTGGGACCGAGGAGCGAGGGGAGGGAGGGGAGGAGGAACGCGCTCTCCCTCTTCATCGAGCCTATATGCGTCGGCAGACCCGTGACCGGGGCCGCCGATGCACGGGGATCAGGCCTGCTCGGAGGCCGAGGCGGCGGCCGCCGCGTGACGCTCCTCGAGGATCGCGACGTTCTCGTCGACCCGCTTCTTGGTCAGCGGGTACCAGAAGACGAGGGCCAGCAGCGAGACCATCAGCAGCAGGGCGGGGACGAGGTTGCCGAGGGTGTAGATGCCGTCGAGCACGGACTGGCTCTGCTCCACGCCGCCGAACTGGTAGCCGATCCAGCCGAGCGCCCAGCCGACGAGACCGCCGGCGATCGCCTGGCCGAGCTTGCGGGACCAGGAGTACATGCCGTACACGGTCGCGTCGTTGCGCTCGCAGGTGCCAGCTGAACGGCCTGATGTCCTTCATCTGCCGGGGTGTCGCTGCAGCGGTGCTCATCGTCGAAGCTCCTCCGGGTTCATCTTTGAGCCGCGAGCGCGGAGCGCGCGGGGCCGCGGGCCGCTCTGATCGCGATGCGCTCCGTGGGACCGGTGAGGCGGAGTGAGGAGAGTCTGGTCAGGAGATCCGAGGAGAGGGCGATGTTGCCGGAGGTTGCAGTGCTGCCGAATGGACTCGAACCTATTGCCTCATGAGTAATGGAAGGCTCACCAGCATCGATGCTCTCGTCGCCACCTGAAGACGTCGGTCGTATGGCGGGGCGCGGGCCGGGGCTGTTCGTTCGGTTGTCAACGGTTGCCGGTGGCGGCCGGCAGTCGCTTCAGGTCCGCCGAGAGGCGGTGCGCTCGGCGCCGCTCGCCGAGGCGTCCCCAGGAGTCCCGGAGGCGCTGACACGGGAACGACGGACGGCCGGGCCTCCCACGAGGGGAGACCCGGCCGTCCGGGAGGGTGCGGCGGAGCCGCAGGCGGTCATCGCCCCGTCGGGGGCGCGGCCGCTGAGGGGATCAGTAGAGGTTCAGGAAGGCCTGCAGGACCTCGACGGTGTCCCCGTCGATCTCGTCGGAGCCGTTCTGGGTGGCGCCGACCTCGTGCTGGAGGCCCGCGACGGTGTCCTCGCCGATCACGCCGTCCTGCGAGGTCTTGGCCCAGGCCTGCAGGGCGAGGGTGGTCTCCTCGTCCAGCTCGCCGGTCTGCTCGACGCCCAGCCAGTCCTGGAGGGCGGTGATGGTCTTCGGGCCCATCTTGCCGTCGACCTCGAGGGTGCCGGCGACGGAGAGGTCGCCGGTGGCCTTGGAGCCGGGCTCGCCCTTGGACGCCTGCGGGGCCGGGGCGGCCTCTTCGGCCGGGGCCTCCTGCTGCTTCGGCTCCTCCTGCTTCTTCTCGGTCTCCTTGGTGAAGCCGTTCTCGTCGCAGTTGTCGGCGATGCCGTCACCGTCGCAGCTCCAGTCGCCCTGGGGCTCGGTGCTCTCGCGCTCGGTGGAGCGGTTCGCCTGCTGGTCGGACTCGCGGGGCTCGGGAGCCTGCTGCTGCTCCTGCTCCTGCTCCTCGGCCGGGGCCTGCTGCTCCTGCTCGGGGGCCTCCTCCTGCTCCTCGGCCGCGGGGGCGCCCGAGGTGTCGGAGCCGCCGTTGATCGAGACGCCGCAGGTGGGCCACGCGCCCTTGCCCTGCACGGCCAGGACGCGCTCGGCGACCGCGATCTGCTGGCTCTTCGAGGCCTGGTCGGCGGTCGAGGCGTACTCGGTGCCGCCGAAGCCCTCCCAGGTCTGCTGGGAGAACTGCAGGCCGCCGTAGTAGCCGTTGCCGGTGTTGATGGACCAGTTTCCGCCGGACTCGCAGGCGGCGACCTCGTCCCAGCCGGTGGCGGCCGAGGCGGAGGTGGTGGTGGCGGCGATCATGCCGGAGGCGACGACGGCGCCACCGGCGACGGCGACGGCCGAGCGGCTGAGGCCGCGGCGGAGGGTGGCAGCGCGGGAAGTGCGCTGGGCGTGGGTGCTGTGCTTGGACAAGGGGACGTCCTCTCAGGTCGTGGGCGGTCGGCGGCCCCGGGCGGGCGCGGCTCGACCTCTTCGGACGTCAGCCACCGTAGAGGCTCGCCGCCCCCTCGCGGCAAGGACCCGGGCCCGGAACTGACCGGGGTTTTACTCTTCCGGTTCGAGGGCATGACTCGCCGAGGAGCGTTTTGCGCGCTGCTGACCTGCGGTGACGCGGTGAGCTTCCTGTTCGGGGTGGCACGGTGTGAGTCAAGCCGCGTCCTGTGGCGCCCTTCACAGCGCCCGTCCACCGCGCGGTCGGCCGACGGCGCGCGGCCCGTCGGGATCGCGGCGGCGGGCCCGGTCCGCTCGCCCCGGCGCCCGGTGCTGCCGGCCGCCTCCGTCGGCCTCAGCCCGCGTCCGGCGGGTCGAGCGCGGCGGCCGCCGCGGAGCGGTGCTCCTCCGCGCCGGTCGTCAGCGCATAGAGCCCGTACGCGAGCGGGGAGGCGGAGAACATCTCCTCGGCGTGCTCGCCGAGCCGTGGGTGGACAGTGCCGCCGCCGGCCTCGTAGGCGGCGAGCGTCGCCGCGAAGGCTTCCGGGGGTGCGCTCGAGCGGTGGAACATGAGGTCCCGCGCCGGATCGCCGACGGACGCCGTGGTCCAGTCGAGCACCGCGCTGAGCCGCTCGCCCTCGACGAGGGTGTGGCCGGGGTACACCTCACCGTGGGTGAGCACGCTGCGGTCCGGCCAGTAGGAGTCCTCCGCCAGCCACGCCTCCCACCGCTCCCGCAGCGCCGGCGCGATGGGGAAGGCCTCCGCGACCCGGGTGAGGTCCTCGCGCCATGCACCGCGCACCTCCGACGGGGTGCGGGACGGGATCCCGGTGGCGGCGGCCTCCTCGGGGTCCACGGTGTGGAGCTGGGCGAGGAAGGTGCCGAGGGTGCGGGCGTACTCGGTCGATGCCATGTCCACGTGCCATTCGACCGTGCCGTCGGCGCTGACGGTCAGTCCCGGGGTGCCGGGCAGGAGGGGATAGGCGATCAGGCGCTCCGTGGCGATCCGCCAGTCGGGGATCGCGACGTCCAGGTGCGGGGCGATGTGGGCGAGCAGACGGCCCTCGACGGCGGCGCGGGACAGCACGTCGGCACGGCGGGGGATCCGCAGCACCCAGTCCTGTCCGTCCCGTGACCGGGCGAAGGCGACGCGGAAGTCGAGGCCGATCTCCTCGGTGCGCAGGGAGTCGCCGAGGAGGTCGAGCCCGTGATCGGCGGCGAGGGCGAGGAGCTGCTCGAGGTCGGCGGGCGGGGGAGTCCCGGCGTCGGCCGTGGCCGACGACGGGCTGGAGGGGGTGGTCTCGGTCATCCCGGCAGTCTGCCTGGTCGCGCGCACGACGTCATCCGGTTTCCCGGCCGACGGTGCGTCCGTCCGGTGCTCGCCGGCCGCGATGCCTGCCCGCGTAGGCTCGGGCCATGCGCGGGATGCGAGGAGGCGTCGGCGCCTTGGCCCGGGCAGCGCTTCTCGCGCTCGCCCTGGTCACGGCGGTGCATCTCGGGGCGCAGCTGCGCGGCGGCGGGCCCGTCGCCGAGGTCACCCAGCCCCTGCTCATGCCGCTGCTGCTCGGTGCGCTGCTGGCCGGGACGGAGCCCCCGCGCGGCCGGCTCGTCCGGCTCTTCGCGCTGGGGCTCGTGCTCTCGTGGGCGGGGGACACCCTCCCTCGGTTCCTCGACGGTCAGGCGCAGTTCCTCGCCATGCTCACCAGCTTCCTGCTCGCCCAGATCGTCTACGCGCTCGCGCTGTGGCCGCTGCGGGGAGGGTCGCTGCTCGCGGCGCGATCGCCGGGCAGGTCCGCGGCCCGGAGCGCGGGATCCCGGGGTGCAGAGGGTCGGGAAGCTCGGAACCGCGGCGACGGGACGGGGCGCGCCCTCGCCGGCCGCGCGGCGGTGCTCCCCTATCTCGGCGCCGCCGCGCTGATCGTGGGGCTGTGCACGCCGTCGGCCGGGGTGCTGCTGCCCGCGCTGGTGGTCTATGCCGCGGCGATCTGCGCGATGGCGGTTCTGGCCACGGGGCTCGGAGTGCGCGGCGGGATCGGGGGAGCGGTGTTCGTGGTCTCCGACTCCCTCATCGCCCTGAACACCTTCGACGTGCTCACGCTCCCGGCGCACGAGGTGTGGGTGATGGCGACCTATGTCGCGGCGCAGGTGCTGCTCGTGCTCGGCGTGCTCGGGTGCCGCGAGCGGGCTGGACGACGGCCGAGAGATGGCGCTGGGCGTCACGATGCGGCGATATCGCCGCATCGTGACGCCCAGCGCCCGTGACCGACCAGGGTCCTGAGGGCCGACGGGCGGCGAGCCGGGGGATGCCGGCCCGCTGGGGCTGCCCGGCTGGCGGAGGCTGCCCGATGGGGCGCCCGGCTGTCGGAAGCTGCCCGGTGGGCTGGCCGGCCGGGGGCGGCACGGCGGGGCGCCCGGCCGGGCGGGCCCCCGGTCAGCCCCGGCGCGCCTCGGCGTGCTCGGCGCGCGCCTGCTCGCGGGCGCGGCGCTTGGCCTCCTTGGTCTCCCGCAGCTCCTTCTCCTCGGCGAGGGTGATCACCGTGCCGCCGGGATCGGTCGCGACGGTGCCGTCGGGGTGGGTGACCAGCAGGCCGTCCGGCTGCTCGTCGGAGCGCTCGCCCCGCTCGTTGAAGGCGAGCCGCGCCTCGTGCACGCGGTGGGCGTCGGCGAGGAGCTCGCGCACGCTGTGCTCGGCCACGACGATGTCCTCGTACTTCGCGGGCAGGCCGTCGACGATCTTCTCGTGGGCGAGCATCTTCTCGTACATCGCGTCCCGCTGCTCCTCGAAGGAGCGGTAGGTCATCTCGAGATAGGCGCGGGCCTCGTGGTGGGCGTTGTTCACCGCGGCCTGCGCTCGTCCCTTCGGGGACAGCAGCGAGGCGAGGACCGTGACGGTGAGGACGCCGATGATCACGCTGAGCGAGAAGGCGGTGGTGATCTCCGGGATCGCGTGCACGGCCTCGCCGCCGTTGATGAAGCCCAGCTCGTTCTCGTGCAGAGCGTGCACGACGAGCTTCACGCCGATGAAGGCGAGGATGATCGACAGGCCGTAGGAGAGGTAGACCAGGCGGTCGAGCAGCCCGTCGATGAGGAAGTACAGCTGTCGCAGCCCCAGCAGGGAGAAAACGGTCGCGGTGAACACGATGTAGGTGTTCTGGGTGAGGCCGAAGATCGCCGGGATCGAGTCGAGCGCGAAGAGGATGTCGGTCGCGCCGATCGCGATCATGACCAGCAGCATCGGGGTGAGGACGCGCTTGCCGTTCTCGATGGTGAAGAGCTTGTCGCCGTCGTACTCGTCGGTCGCGGGCAGGACCTTCTTCACCAGGCGGACGAAGACGCCCTCGGAGTCCCCGTGGGAGTCCTCCTTCAGCTCGTCCACGATCATCTTGATCGCCGTGTAGAGCAGGATCGCGCCGAAGAGGTAGAAGGCCCAGGAGAAGTTGTCGATCGCGGCGGCGCCGAGGGCGATCATGCCCGAGCGCGCGATGATCGCGAAGGTGATGCCGAACAGCAGCACCTTCTGCTGGTCCTCGCGCGGCACGGAGAAGCCGGCGATGATGATCAGGAAGACGAAGAGGTTGTCGACCGAGAGGGCCTTTTCGGTGACGTACCCGGCGAAGTACTCGGTGCCCATGTCGACGCCGCCGAAGACGAGGACGAGCACGCCGAAGGCGAGGGCGATGCCGACGTAGAGCGCGGACCACACGGCCGCTTCGCGCAGGGTGGGGATGTGCGCCTTGCGCACATGGAAGATGTAGTCGAAGGCGAGGAGCCCGAGCACCACGATGATGGTGACGGCCCAGATCAGGGGGGAGACGGTCATGGAGGACTTTCCGGGTCGTGAGACTATCCCGGGTCTCTCCACCTGTCGTGACGTCTGACAGGCCGCTGCGCCCGGGGGCCCGTTCGGCGGTCCCCGTGTTGACGTGCGCAGCGTGGCGGATACTCCCCCGTTGCCGTCGCCGAGCCTACACGCGGGTCATGCGCGCCTGGGCGGGGTGTGGGACGCGCCTCTCAGCGCGCGAGCAGCCGTCAGCGGTCGTCGACCGCGTCCTCCAGCTCGTCCTTGTCCATGGTCGAGCGGCCCTCGACGCCCTGTCGGCGGGCGTCCTGGTAGAGCTGCTCCTTCGTGCGTCCCTTCGCGCTGCTGTGCGAGCGCTCACCGCCCCGCTCGGACGGGGACTTGTCCTCGAGAGAGGTCCGGCTGGCCTCCTCGGACTCGCCCTCCTGGGCTCGCGTCTTGTTCACGGTGCGGGCGGCGATCTCCTCGGCCTCGTCCTCGGAGACGCCCTTGTCGAGCTGGCTGTCCTTGATGTGCTGGTACTGACGCTCGCGCTTCGCGCTCCATGCCTCGGGCATGACTGCTCCTCCTTCTCCGTCGTGCGTCCACGACCCCCGGACGGGGTGCCGTCGTGCCGGACGTGACCGGCATCTCCATGCTGGCGCGCGGGCCGGGCCGAAGTCGAGGCCGGGGGCCGATCGGTCGGGACCGGGAACCGGGAACCGGGGACCGGACGGCCCGGGCCGTCGCTGCCGGAGGCGGGGTCGGCCGACGGGGACGGCAGCCCCCGTCGGCCGACGACGCTCACTCGCGGGCGCGGTCCCCGGACATCGAGCCGATGCTGTTGGACGGGGTGGCCTCGTCCTTCCAGCGGAGCAGCGCGCCGACGCCCTCGGGGATCCCGAGCGCGTCCTCCTGCAGGGCGGAGACCGAGGCGTCGGTGGCCAGGGCCGTGCGCAGCAGCTCCTCGATCCCGGCGGGCTCGGCGCCGGTGACGAACACCAGCTCCTCGACCTGGCCGCGGCCGATCGCCTGGGCGACCTCGGTCGCGCCGCCCACCGAGGCGCCGTCGCGCGCCTGGCTCTCGCGGAAGCGGCCCTCGAGGTCCCGCTGCCTCCCGGCGATGAACTCCTCGGTGGTGCGGGTGAGCGCCTCGCGGAAGGGCCCGCGGTCCAGCGCGGCACCGCGGCTGCCGCCGGGGACCTCCAGGAGCCGCTCGCGGGTCTCACGGCCCAGCGCCTCGCGCAGCAGTCCCATCGCGCGCACGTCCCCGCTGAGCATCACCATGTCCACACGGTGCTCGCGCAGCGCGCGCTCGACGGCGTCGGCGACCGCGTCGGCGTTGCGCTCCCAGGAGTCCTCGACGCGGGCCTCGAAGTTGTCGGCCCGCCAGCCGTGCTGGGGACCGCCTCCGACGCTCGCCTTGTGGAGGACGTCGTGTCCGCCCTCGACCCTCGCGTCCTCTCCCAGACCGTTCGGGCCGTGGGCGATCGACGGGTTCTCCGGCGCTCGCAGGTGCAGGTCGGCGCCGGCCCGGTCCACGACCACCAGAAGCTGGCGCACGGCGAAGGGGATCAGCTGCAGCAGCGGCAGCAGCTGCGGGAACTCGCCCCGGTGGGCCGACTCCTGCAGCGGGGGCGCCGGAAGCACCCGGTCCACCAGGATCCCGTCGTCGGTCGCGAAGACGGAGCGGCCCTGACGTCCGCCGAGGGTGGAGGGGCTGAGCACCGTCTCCTCGATCTGCGCGAGCAGCCCCTGCGGGGCGCCGTCGGCCGCGAGGGTGGAGCGCATCCGCCCCCAGCGGGCCTCGAGCTCGCCGGCGGCATGGGGGTCGGTCCGGGTGGTGTCGAGGTGGACCGAGACGACGGGGCCGTCCGCTTCGAGGACGGGCGTGAGCCAGGGCAGTTTCACAGTGGACCTCCAGGTGCTCGACGTGCGGGGACGACCGTGCTCCCAGCTCGGCCTCTTCGCCCCGCCTGGGTCCGTTCAACCCTGGCACGCGGGGTCCGGCATCGCAAGCGGGATCGGGCCGAGGAAGCGCCGCTCTGCGTGAGGCCCGCTCCGGCTCCCGGCCCGCGGGGCGCTCAGAAGGTGAAGCCGCGGAAGAGCAGCAGCGCCAGGCCCAGGCCGACGGCGAGGTTCACGACGGTCGCCGCCGCGAACACGACGATCGGCCTCCAGCCGGACTCCCTGATGCTCGAGGCGTTGAACTCGAGGCCGATCGAGACAAAGGCGAGGGTCAGCGCCCAGGTCTGCAGCTCCTTGGCGGCATCCAGCCGCGGCTCGAGCACCGCCTCCGGTACCGACTCCGCGAGCACCGTCGCCACGACCGAGGCGAGCAGGAAGCCGAGCACGAACTTCGGGAACCGCTCCCAGAGCATCGCCAGCGAGCGGCGATCTCCCACGCGGCGCGTGCCGGAGCCGGCGACGGCCCGGCCGGCTGCGGGGGCGACCCTGAAGGAGAAGTACAGCGTCAGCAGCACGGCGACGATGCCCAGCAGCGCGTTCTGGGTGACCTTCACGATCGAGGCGATCTGCAGCGGCTGCTCGCCGGCGACCGCGCCGGCGGCCGTCACCGCGGCGGTGGTGTCGATGTTGCCGCCGATCCAGGCGCCGGTGACCGCGGGGGACAGCCCCATCAGGTCCGCGAGCCAGGGGAGCAGGAAGATCGAGGGCACCGCGAAGACGATCACGAGGGTAGCGGTGTAGGCGAGCTGCTCCTTCTTCGCCTCCACGGCGCCGGCGGCCGCGACGGCGGCGGAGACCCCGCAGATCGACAGGGCGGTGGCCAGCAGCGCCCGCAGCCTGTCGTCCAGGCCCAGCAGTCCGGCGAACCACCAGGTGAAGGCGAAGACGGCGGTGATCAGCAGGATCGCCTGGAGCACGGCGGGGCCCGCCGCGCGCACTACGATCGCGAAGTTCACCGTCGCGCCCAGCAGCACCAGGCCCACCTTGATGAACAGCTCGGTGCGGAAGGCCGCGGCCATGCGGCGGCGCACCCCGGTCAGGGACAGCACCGCGTTGCCCAGGAAGCCGAGCGCGATCGCGTAGACCGGGTACTCGATCGACTTCGCGACCTTCCCGACGGCGGTGCCCTCGGTGAGCTCGGGGACCGCATCGGTGAGCACCGAGACCAGCCAGGCCAGGGCCACCACGATCACGAGGCCCGCGACGGTCCAGCCGAGCGCGGCGCGCGGAGCCGGGGCGGGGGAGGGGGCGGCGACCTCGGCCGCGGCGCCGTCGGCGGTCCGCTCCGTCGCGCTCACGGGATCAGCTCCGGGGAGATCAGCCCGGCCATGCAGGCGCCGAACAGGACGAGCCCCACGAGCGTCGCGATCCAGTCCTCGCCGAGGGAGAACCGCTTGTGGTCATCGGGGTGGTCGGGGCGCTCGGTGCTGCTCACCGTTCCTCCTCCAGTCTCGGGATGTTCCGGCGCACGCACCGGGGCCTGGAGGCACTGTAGGACATCGGCTCGGGGCGGCCCGGCGTGCGACAAGCACGTTCGCTCCGCGACCTCGTCCCGTCAGGCGCCCGTCAGCTCTCGTCCATGTGGCGGACACCCGCGGCGGCCGCCACGACGCGCCAGTCCTCGGCGAGGGAGGCGATCGTCGCGTGGGCGTTCAGGCCGGAGGGCTGGGGGACGACGTGGAGGTCGATCCCGGACGGCCAGCCCTCGACCTCGGCGGGGTCCTGCCGTCCGAGCCGGGCGCGGGGCAGGGCGTAGGCGGTGCGGAAGGCGGTGATCCCGGCGATCGCGACCGTGCGGGGACGCAGCGTCTCGAGCCGCTCGACGAGGCGGCGGCCGGACGCGCGCAGCTCCTCGCGGCCCAGCTCGTCGGCGCGCACGGTCGCACGGCCGATCAGGTTCGTGATCCCGATGCCGCGGGCGCGGAGGTCCTGCTCGTCCTCGGGGTCCAGGCCCCGGGAGGCGTCCACGAGGCGGGAGGTGAGGCCGGCGCGGTGCAGGGAGGGCCAGAAGCGGTTCCCGGGCCGGGCGAAGGGGGCGTTCACGGCCGCGGTCCACAGCCCCGGGTTGATGCCGACGATCAGCAGGCGCAGCTCCTCGCCCCGGCGCGGGTCCGGCAGCACGTCGTCGATCGCGTCGGGATCGGTGGTCGCGAAGTCGGCCAGCTCGTCCCTGGCGGGACGTCGGCCGCCGAGCGGGGAGGGGCGACGGGTGCTCATCCCTGCACTGTATGTCGGCCGGCGGTCGTACTGTGCTCCCATGCGCCCCACGGAGGCAGGACGACTGCAGGTGATCGCGGGCCCGATGTTCGCGGGCAAGACCGAGGAGCTGCTGCGTCGCGTGCACCGGGCGCGCCTGGCGGGTCGGCGCGTCGAGGTGGTCGGGCACAGCCTCGACGACCGAGGCGGCGCGGACCGGCTCAGCACCCATCTGGGCCGCAGCACGCCCGCCCGGATGCTCGAGGACCCGGAGATGCTGCGAGGGCTGTGGGACGCGCCCGAGGGCGCCGAGGGCCGGGTCGAGCTGCTCGCCCTCGACGAGGCGCAGTTCTTCGGTCCCGCCCTCGTGCCGGTGCTCGAGCAGCTGCTCGAGGCCGGGATCGACGTCGCCGTCGCCGGGCTGTGCCTCACCTACGACGGTGCGCCCTTCTCCCCGCTGCCGGAGCTGATGGCGCGGGCCGAGGAGGTCGTGAAGCTCACCGCGGTGTGCACGGTGTGCGGGGCCGATGCGGCCTTCCACATCCGTCTGGTCGACGACGGGGCCGATGCCCGGCGCGCGACCGCCGCGCAGGTGGGCGGCGGGGAGTCCTACCGGGCGCGCTGCCGCGCCCACCGCGATCCCGCCGCGCGGGAGCCGCGCCGGCTCAGGTGAGCGGCTCGGCGCCCTGCTCGAGCAGCTCGATGCCGTCGAGGTCCCACTGCCCGTCGATGCGCCGCACGTAGTAGCGCAGCGGCACCTCGACCTGCTGCCCGTCGACCGTGTACGTCTCGGTCACCTCGAACACCGCATAGCCCTGACGGTTGATGCGGTCCTCGACCTCGTAGTCCACGGCGCTGACCGCGCCGAGCTCCTGCTCGAACACCTCGCAGCTGGTCAGACCGGAGCCGGTGCGGAAACCCTCGGTGGTGGAGTCCATGAACAGTTCGCAGTCCGTGGTCTCGAGCGCGCTGTAGAAGTCCTCGAGCGTGGACTGCGGGTTCCCCCCGCGTCAGCAGCTGCACGGCGATGAGCACCGCCATCGCGCCGACGACGAGCAGACCCACCGCGGCGACGCCGGCCAGCAGCAGCCAGTGCCACATCGGCCGCTTCGGACGACCGCCGCGGGCGGGCGGCGGACCTCCCTGGACGGGCTGGGCGTGGACCATGACGTCTCCCGGGGGATGAGGGGCCGCGGCGGGCTGCCGAGGCGGAGGACTGCGGACGGTGAGGTGCTGAGGCGGAGGAGCTCCAAGACGGGGCGCCTCCGGATCGGAGCATCCCACACCGCCCGCCGCCCCGCGATGGGGAGCACTCCCCGTCCGCTCCCGTCCGCCCCGTGTCCGCTCCCGGCGTCCCGTCCGCGCACGCCTCACCCGTCCAGCCTCCCCGCCTCGCTACGCTGGCACGATGATCCTCACCCCGGACCAGGCACCCGTCGGCTCCCCGCGCCCCGCCCGCCCGGGCGGCGAGCCCCGTCCTGCGACCGCCGTGCGCTACTCGGCCGAGGCGGGGGAGCGCGCCGAGCAGTCGCTGCCCGCCGAGGCCGGAGCGGCAGGGATCGTCGGCCGCACCATCGCGCCCGGCGAGGTGCTGCGCTGGTTCGTGCACCCGGTCCTGGACGAGGAGCTGAGCTGGGGCGCGACCCATGTCGCACTCGACCTCGTCCTCGACGACGGCTCCCGCCTCTCGCAGCACGAGCCCCGCGACCAGCACGGCTCCCTCGCCACCGCCCGCGGGCTCGGCGAGGCGAGGATCCTCTACGCCGACCAGTGGAACGACGTCCAGGTGGGGCTCGAGGCGCTCGTCGGCCGCCGGATCGAGGAGGTGCTGGTCGAGGTCGACGTGCCCGAGGACCACGAGGCCGATCTCCTCGAGGACCTCGAGTCCGAGCCCGGCGAGGCCGCGCCGCCCGTCCCGCTGCACGGCTGGATCGACGGCCCCTCCCTCGCCGTGCCCCCCGCGGACCCGCCGCTCGAGGACCCCGTCGCCTGGGTCGACACCCGGCGCGGCACCCGCTCGGCCTTCGAGTTCTCGCGCGGGAACACCCTGCCGATCACCGCCCTGCCCAACGGCTTCGCGAAGTTCACCCCCGCGACCGACGCCCGCACCCGCCGCTGGATCTACCAGCACCATCGCACCCGTCTCCAGGGCCTGTCCCTCACCCACCAGCCGAGCCCCTGGATGGGCGACCGCCACCAGCTGGTGATGATGCCGCTGCTGGGCGAGAGCCCGGACGCGAGCCCCGCCGCGCGCGAGCGCGCCTTCACCCACGAGGACGAGACCGCCCGCCCCGACCTCTACGCCGTCGCCCTCGAGGGCGGGATCGGGATGCGGCTCGCGCCCACCGACCACGGCGCCGTCTGCGAGATCTCCCTGCCGGAGGACTCCGGGCCCGGCCACCTCCTCCTCGAGGGCGTGGACGCGCACAGCCGTCTCGACGCCGCCGGCGCCGTCTTCGACGGTCGGGTCCAGGGCTGGATCGACTCCTCGCCCCAGGAGGGGTACGACCGGGCCGACGGGGCGACGCGCATGTTCGTGCTCGCCGAGGTGCAGCCCGCCCCCGTGCGCGTCGGGCGCGCGGAGGGCGACAGCGGGGGCAGTGTGCTCAGCTTCGCGCCCGGCACCCGCACCGTCACGGTCCGCCTGGTCACGAGCCTGCTCGGTCAGGACCAGGCCCAGCGCACCTTCGCGCTCGAGCTCGCCGGACGCACCCTGGAGCAGGTCCGCGAGGAGGCCCACGCCCTGTGGACCCGCCGCCTGCAGGTGCTCGAGGCGCCCGACGCGACCGCCCCGCAGCGCCGAACCCTGTACGGCAACCTCTACCGCCTGAACCTCTACCCGTCCTCCCACTGGGAGAACCGCGGCACCGCCGAGGTGGTCGAGCCCGTCCACGCGAGCCCCGTGCTGCCCGTGCGCGGCGCGGCGACCGACACCCGCACCAACGCCGAGACGGTGCCGGGGCGGATGTACGTCGACCACGGCTTCTGGGACACCTATCGCACCGCCTGGCCCGCCTACGCCCTGCTCTACCCCGAGCTCGCCGCGGAGCTCGCCGACGGCTTCGTGCAGCAGCACCGCGAGGGCGGCTGGATCGCCCGCTGGTCCTCACCCGGGTACGCCGACTGCATGACCGGCACCAGCAGCGACATCGCCTTCGCGGACCTGCAGGTCAAGGGCGTGCCGCTGCCCGATCCGCAGGCGACCTACGAGGCCGCGCTGCGCAATGCGACCGTCGCCCCGCCGCAGCCCGAGGTGGGCCGCAAGGGCGGGGAGACCGCCGTGTTCCGCGGCTACGTCGCCGCCGACGCCGAGGCGGGGGAGATCGTCTCCTGGAGCCTCGAGGCGCACATCAACGACGCCGGAATCGCCGCGCAGGCGGCGCTGCTCGCCGAGCGGGCCGAGGCCGAGGGGGACCGGCTCCGCGCCGAGCGGCTGCGCGGCGAGTCCGCCTATCTCGCCGCGCGCAGCGCGAACTACGCCCTGCTGTTCGACCGGACGACGGAGTTCTTCCGCGGCCGACGCTCCGACGGGGCCTTCGCCGTCCCGGCCGCGGAGTTCGACCCGCTGGAGTGGGGAGGGGACTTCACCGAGACCAACGGCTGGACCTTCGCCTTCCACGCCCCGCACGACCCCGAGGGCCTCGCCGCCCTGCACGGTGGCCGCGACATGCTGCGCGGCCGGCTCGAGCAGTACCTGGACACGCCCGAGCGCGCCGACCGTCGCGGCACCTACGACACCACCATCCACGAGATGGTCGAGGCGCGGGCGGTGCGGATGGGCCAGTTCGGGTTCTCCAACCAGCCCGCCCACCACATCCCCTTCCTGTTCCACCACGTGGGCGCGCCGGAGGAGGCCTCCCGGATCGTCCGCGAGGTGCAGCGGCGCCTGTTCGTCGGTGAGCAGATCGGGCAGGGGTATCCCGGCGACGAGGACAACGGCGAGATGAGCGCCTGGTGGCTGCTGACGGCGCTGGGGCTGTACCCGCTGCAGCTCGGCACGGGCCGCTATCACCTGGTCGCGCCGCTGTTCGAGACGGTGCGGGTGCGGCCGCTGGGCCGGGAGGGCTTCACCCTCACCGCGCACGGCGCGGGCGGGGCGCCGGCCGGCGCCGAGGACGTCTGCATCACCGGGATGCGGGTGCGCGGCGCGGAGCACGCGGACTCGTGGATCGACCACGCGGACCTCCGCGGCGAGATCGAGATCGAGCTCGGCGCGGAGCCCGGGGACTGGGGCACCGTCCCGCCCTCGCCGACCGCGCCGGGGCAGCGGCCGCAGCCGCTGTGGGACCTCTTCGCCGCGGACCCCTCGCAGCCGCTGATCGACGACGACGCCCGCACCGAGCTCGTGCTGGAGGCGGCGAGCGCCGTGCTCGACCTGCCCGAGCTCGGCGAGCCGATGCAGGCCCGCTTCCTCACCCTCACCTCCTCCGCGGAGATGGGCGGGGACCCGATCGCGTGGCGGCTGGAGGGCTCGGACGACGGAGAGAGCTGGGAGGTGCTCGACGCCCGCTCCGCGCAGCGCTTCGAGTGGCGACGCCAGACCCGCCCCTTCGAGATCGCCTCCCCGCGGCCGTGCCTGCATCACCGCCTGGTGGTGACGACCTCCGAGGGCCCGCTGCGGCTGGCGGAGCTCGAGCTGCTCGCCTGAGCGGGCACCGGCCGCCGCACGAGCCCTCCGCGCCCCGAGAGCGGGGTGCCCGCGCGGCGGTCGATGAGCACCCACGGCAGGGTCATCGCCGCCCACACCGCGGCGATCAGCACCGCCTCGACCAGCAGGTACTGCGGCCATGGCCCCAGCAGGTCCAGGATGCTCGGCCCGGCGGGCGCCCGGTTCAGGTAGCCGTAGTTCGCGCCGGTGAGGGTGTTGCCGGTGACGGCGACCCCCGCCCACAGCAGCGTCGCCGCGTAGGCGATCCCGTACCCGCGCCAGGTGGGCCGGTAGCCGAGTCCCCACACCAGCACCACCGGGGCGAGCACCCCGGCGCCGTGCGCGATCCAGTACTCCGCGAACTCCAGCGGCACCCACACGAAGTAGTTCAGGTCCGGGGTGATCACCGACTGCATGTTCAGCGTCAGCCCCCAGAACCAGGTCACCACCACCGCCCAGCGCGCCTGCGTGATCAGGGCGATCGGGACGAGGAACCGCAGCGCGTCGGAGTAGTGCAGCGGCAGGGACTCCTCGAGGTTCCAGGCCCAGGGAGTGAACCCCCACGCCGTCCAGGCCGCGGAGTTCGCCAGCAGCGCCCAGCCCGCCAGGCGCAGCGCGCGGTCCGTCGCCGCGGGCTCGGTGCGGCGCGCCCACCGCACGAGGACGATCGCGGCGAGGACGAGAAGCGCGAGGTGCGCTGCGCCGTAGGCGGGCATGTGCCCGATCGCGGGGGCGGCGAGGAGGGCGTCGTCGGGGTCCGGGCCGGGTCGCTCCAGATGCATCGTCGGCTCTCCTCGCGGTCGCTCGGCCCCGCCCCGTCGTCGGGGCGCGCGGTCCGAGCATACGGAAGCGCCCCGCCGGGGCGGGGCGCTTCCGTGCTGCGGCGGGCGGGTCGGCCGGGCCGGCGGGACACGCCCGGCCGACGGGGTCGACGGGCCCGCTCAGGCGGTGGCGGGGTCGACGGGCCCGCTCACGCGGTGACGGACCGGCGTCGTGCTCCGAGCTCCTTCGCCGCGGTCACGAGCGCGGCGGCGACCAGCGTGCCGGCGAGGATCGCGAGCACGAAACCCCACACCGGGCTGATCGCGAAGGCGACGAAGATCCCGCCGTGCGGTGCCTGCGAGCCCACGCCGAAGGCCATGATCAGCGCGCCGGTGACAGCGCCGCCGGTCATCATCGAGGGGATCACGCGCAGCGGGTCCGCGGCCGCGAAGGGGATCGCACCCTCGGAGATGAACGCCGCGCCGAGCAGCCAGGCGGTCGCGCCGTTCTCCCGCTCCACGGGGGAGTAGAGGCGGCGGCGCACCACGGTGGA
Organism: Brachybacterium sp. SW0106-09; assembly: GCF_001293905.1. Lineage (NCBI taxonomy): Bacteria > Bacillati > Actinomycetota > Actinomycetes > Micrococcales > Dermabacteraceae > Brachybacterium > Brachybacterium sp. SW0106-09. Next base: position 31,101 of record NZ_BCAK01000055.1, on the reverse strand, counting down.
CAGCGCCATCGCCAGCGGCGGCACCATGCCCGCGGCCATCACCGCGGCCATGATCTGGAAGGACGCCTCGGTGCCCTGGGAGAGGCCGGCGGTCGCGAAGAGATAGGCGGCCTTGTTCACCGGGCCGCCCAGGTCGAGGCACATCATGAGCCCGATGATCACGCCCAGCAGCACCGCGGAGGAGCCGGACATCCCGGTCAGACCGTCCTGCAGGGCGGTCATCAGGGAGGCGAGCGGGCGGCCGAGGAAGAGCAGCATCAGCCCGCCGACCACGAAGGTCGTCACCAGCGGGATGATCACCACAGGCATCAGTCCGGCGAGCCACCGCGGCGGCTTCAGAGTGGTGAACCACAGCGCGACCAGGCCCGCGAGCAGGCCCGTGATCAGCCCGCCCAGGAAGCCGGCGCCGACCGCCACGGACACCGCGCCGCCGATGAAGCCGGGCGCGATGCCGGGGCGCCCGGCGAGGCCGAAGGCGATGTAGCCCGACAGGGCCGCGACCAGGAAGCCCATGCCGAGGTTCCCGAGCGTGAACAGCACGGCGCCGAGGTAGAGCGCCAGACCGGCCCGCTCGGTCGCCGCGGCGCCCGTCGGCCCCTCGTAGTCGACGTGCCCGGGGAGGGAGGAGAGCGAGCTGGTGGTCGCGACGTCCTGGGCGACGAAGGCGACGTCGAAGCCGGCGATAAGGAAGCCGAGCGCCATCAGCAGGCCGCCCGCGGCGACGAAGGGGATCATGTAGGACACGCCGGTCATCACGGCGCCCTGGATGCGGCGCGGCCAGGACTGGCTGGCGCCGCCCTGCGCCGACTCGTTCGAGGCGGAGGCGGCGGTGACCCGCGCGGCCGACGGGTTCGCGGCCGCGGCGACGGCCTCGTCGATCATCTGCGGTCCGTGGGAGATCGCGCGCTTGACGGGATGCTCCACGAGCGGCAGCCCGGCGAAGCGCTCGCGGCCGGAGATGTTGACGTCCGCCGCGATGATCAGCGCGCTCGCGGCGGCGATCTGCTCCTCGGTGAACGGGGTGATGCCGCCGGAGCCCTGGGTCTCCACGTGCAGCCGGACGCCCTTCTCCTTCGCGGCGTTCTCGAGGGACTCGGCGGCCATGTAGGTGTGGGCGATCCCGGTGGGGCAGGAGGTGATGGCCAGCAGCACCGGGGCGTCCGCCGACGCCTCGTCCGGCGGGGCGGTGCTCGACGAGGCGGCGCTCGCCGGGGCGGAGCCGGACGGTGGCGCGGCGGTCGAGGCGGTGCCCGTTCCGACTGCTCCGTCGGCGGGCTCCTCGGACGTCGCAGCGCCGGCGGCCTGCGCGTCGGTCCCGGCCTCCTCGGGGGCGACCACGCCCATGACGAGCTCGGAGACCTCCTCGGGCGTGCTCGCGCCGCGCAGGGCGGCGAGGAACTCGGGGCGGATCAGCGCACGGGAGAGCTGGGCGAGGAGTTTCAGGTGCTGGTCGTCGGTGCCGGCAGGGGCGGTGATCGCGATGATCAGGTCCGCCGGACCGTCGGGGGCGCCGAAGTCGACCGGCTCGCTCAGGCGCACCAGGCCCAGCGCCGCCTCGCGCACGGCCTCGGTGCGGCAATGGGGGATCGCGAAGCCGCCCGGCATGCCGGTCGCGAAGGACTCCTCGCGCTTCAGCAGCCCGGCCTCGAGGCCGTCGCGCTCGGCGCGGCCTGTCGCCGCGACGAGATCGGCCATCATGCCGATCACGGCGTGCTTGTCCCCGGGTGGGGCGACGTCGAGCCTCACCAGCTCGGGGGTCATCAGCGCAGCGGACATCGGGTTCTCCTTCGAACGATCCCGCCCGCGGGGGCGGACGGGGCAGGGGGTCAGAGGCGGACGACGCGGGAGGCGTCGATCCGGACCTGATCGGGACGGGGGATGGTGGTGCCGGGCAGGCCCACGGCGGCCGTGCCGTAGGCGAGGGAGCGTGCGAGGCGCAGCGGAGGCTCCTCCTCGAGCGCACGAGCGATGAGATAGCCGGCGGTCGCGGAGTCTCCGGCGCCGACGGTCGAGACGACCTCGACGGGAGCAGAGGGGCTGTACCAGGCCGCGCCCTCGGCCGCGAGGAGACCGCCGGCGCCGCCGAGGGTCACCAGCACCGCGCCGACGCCCCGCCGGTGGAGGTCCAGGGCGGCCTTGGCCACCGGCTCGATGTGCCCGTCGGCGGCCTCGGCCTCGAGGGCAGCGCCGTCGGTGCCGAGGATCTGGCCGAGCTCCTCGGCGTTGGGCTTGAGGAAGTCGGGGGCGGCGCTGTCCAGCGCGGCGGCGAGCGCCGCGAGCGGTGCGTCGGAGGTGTCCACGCCCACCCGTGCGCCGCGCTCCCGCAGCGCGACCACCAGGCGCACGTACTCGTCGATCGGCAGGCCGGGGGCGAGCGAGCCCGAGAGCATGACGCTGTCCCCGGGGGAGGTGCTCTCCAGGAGCAGCCGCTCGAGGTCCTGGATCTCCGCGGCGGTGAGCTCGGCACCGGGCTCGTTGAGCTTGGTGGTCACCCGCGGGGCGGAGAGCACGGTGAGGTTCGTGCGCACCCGGCCCGCGACCGGGCTCGGGCGATGGGGGAGGCCCTCGGCCTCGAGCAGCGCGAGCAGCGGGTCCGTGGGCCCGGCGGGGAGCACGGCGGTGACCGGCAGCCCCGCGCGGTGCACGCCGAGGGCGACGTTGATGCCCTTGCCGCCGGGCTGGGTGCGGTCGGCGCCGAGGCGATGCACCCCGCCGGGGGTGAGCGGGCCGGGCAGCTCGACCGTCCGGTCCAGGGACGGGTTCGCGGTGAAGGTGAGGATCATGCCCTCAGCACCTCGATCCCGGCGTCCTCGAGCTCTGCGGCGAGCTCGGCGGGCAGGTCCTCGTCGGTCACGAGGGTGTCGATCTCCTCCGTGGTCGCGAAGGTGACCAGGTGGCGGGCGCCGGCCTTCGAGGAGTCCGCGAGCATCACCCGTCGCGCCGCGCCGCGGACCATCGCCGCCTTCACCGCCGCCTCGTCGGGGTCCGGGGTGGTGAAGCCGGTGCCGTCCAGGCCGTTGCAGCCGAGCACGACGAGCCCGGGGTGCAGGGCGCGGACCGCCTCGACGGTCGCCGCGCCGACCGCGGCCTGGGTGGTGGGCCGCACCCGCCCGGGCAGCACGTGCACCTCGAGGTCGGTGTGGGCCAGCGCGCCCTGCGCGATCGCCGGGGCGTGGGTGATGACGGGGCCGCGGCGGCCGCTGAGGTGGGCGACCAGCTCGCCGACGGTGCTGCCGGCGTCGAGCATCACCGCGGCGCGGGGGTCCTCGGGCAGCAGACGCGCCGCGACACGGGCGATGCGGCGCTTGGCCTCGACGTTCGTGATGCGGCGCGCGTCGAGATCGGGCTCGACCTCCGTGGTGCTGGGCGGCACGGCGCCGCCGTGGACCCGCACGAGCCGGCGCTCTCCCGCGAGCTGGTCGAGGTCGCGGCGCACCGTCTCGGTGGTGACCGCGAACTCGGCGGAGAGAGCGGTGACGGTCACGCGCCCGCGGCCCTCGAGCAGTTCGAGAATGCGGCGCTGGCGTTCACGGGCGTACATGGGCACCTGCTTCGTCGGAGGGCGGGCGGCGCGTGCGCCGTGGTGTGAGAGCAGAGTACCCGAGAACCACAGAAAACAACAGTGGGATCAGTTGGGAACCTGTGGCCCAGTGGCGCAGGGCGGGTCTCCGGGGTCCGCGCCCTAGAGTGGGGGCGCCGTCCATGCCCAGGAGGAACGATGACCCCGCCGGACCAGACGCCGCGCGCGAGCCAGACCGCGAAGGCCGCGGACGAGTACGCCGCCGAGCGCCGGGTGCGCCTCTTCACCAGGCGCGACCAGGCCAAGCGCTTCCTCGGCGAGGTGAACTACCCCCACAGCATCCATCCGGCGCTGGTGCCGGGCGTCTCCGTGGAGGACCAGAAGGTCCGCTACGGGATCGACAAGGTCATCGTCGGCGTGGTGGGCGCCGTGATCATCGGCTTCGTCGCCTGGGGCGTGCTCGCCCCGCAGCAGGTCTTCGACATCTCCGGCGCGGCGCTGACCTGGGTGATGCACAACCTCGGCTGGGTCTTCAACGTCCTCGCCATCGGCATGGTGATCCTGCTGCTGGTGATCGCCCTGTCCCGCTACGGCAGGATCCCGCTCGGCCTGGACGGGGAGAAGCCCGAGTACGGCACCGCCTCCTGGGCGGCGATGCTCTTCGGTGCCGGCATCGGCATCGGCATCATCTTCTTCGGCCCCTTCGAGCCGCTGACCTACTACCTCTCCCCGCGCCCCGGCGCCCCCTACGACGCCGGCTCGATCGCCGCGATGAAGGGCGCGATCGCGCAGTCCGCGCTGCACTGGGGGATCAACGCCTGGGCGATCTACGCGATCGTCGGCCTCGCGGTGGCCTACATCTCCTTCCGCCGCGGACGGGTGCCGCTGATGAGCGCGATCGTCGCCGGACTCTGGGGCGGGGACTCCTCCTCGCCCGCCAGCCGCGTCATCGACGCGCTCGCGATCATCGCGACCCTCTTCGGTACCGCCGCCTCCCTCGGCATCGGCGCCCTCCAGATCGCCCGGGGCGTGGAGATCGTCGGCGGGCTGCCGCCCACGGGCACGGCGCTCGCCATGGTGATCATCGGCGTGCTGACCCTCGGCACGATCGCCTCGGCGGTCTCCGGGGTCGCCCGCGGCATCCGCTGGCTCTCGAACATCAACATGGCGCTCGCTCTCGTGCTGGCCGTGTTCATCTTCGTCGTCGGCCCCACCGTGTTCCTCATGAACATCATCCCCGGCGCGATCACCGAGTACTTCGGCACTCTGCCCGACATGCTCGGGGCGAACATGTCCGAGGGCGAGGACATGCAGACCTTCCTCTCGAGCTGGACCACCTTCTACTGGGCCTGGTGGGTGAGTTGGGCGCCCTTCGTGGGCGTGTTCACCGCGAAGATCTCCCGCGGCCGCACCATCCGACAGTTCGTGCTCGGCGTGCTGCTGATCCCCTCCTCGATCATCGTGCTCGCCTTCGCCGTCCTCGGCGGCACCGCGATCTGGCTGCAGCGCCGTGCCAGCGAGCTCGACGCCGCCGGGAACACTGTCGGCATCGCCGACCCCGATCGTGCGATCGCGCCCGACGGGACGATCGAGTCGCTCCCCGCCCCGGAGGAGATCTTCTTCGCGGTCGTGGACCAGCTGCCCGGCGCCGGCATCATCTCCGCCGTGGTGATCGTGATGCTCGCGATCTTCTTCATCACCTCCGCCGACTCCGCCTCGCTGGTGAACTCGCAGCTGTCCCAGAAGGGCAACCCCGCCCCGAACCGCCTCATCACCGCGTTCTGGGCGCTGTGCATGGCGGGCATCGCCGTGGTGATCCTGCTGTTCGGCGGGCAGAACGCCCTGCAGGGCCTGCAGAACCTCATCGTCGTCTCGGCCCTGCCCTTCGCCGTGGTGCTGGTGCTGATGGCGGTCGCGCTGGTCAAGGAGCTGCGCAACGACCCCATGGCCATCCGTGAGCACTACCAGGAGGCCGCGGTCGAGAACGCGGTCAAGGCGGGCGTGGCGGAGTACGGCGATCATTTCGCCCTCGCGATCGAGCCGACCGCCCCGGACAGCGAGTACGCCACCGGCGGCGAGTTCGACTCCACCGCGCCCGAGGTCACCGAGTGGTACGCGCGCACCGACGAGGACGGCAACCCGATCGACTACGACTACGAGCGGGGCGTCTACCTCGACGCCGACGGGAACCCGCTGCCCGACGAGGACGAGGGCGCGGGCCCCGGGGCGGACGACGCCGCGGATCCCGGGGCGGACGATGCCGAGGGGGACGACTCCGCGGAGAGCTCGCTGGAGGAGGCTCCCGAGGACGGCGACGGGCCCGCACGGCGACCGGGCGGAGGCGCCGGGCGGGCCTGAGGCGCCGGACCGTCGGCAGCGTGGGGCCCGCGGCGCGGGGCGCGCCCGGTGCGCGGGGCGGGACTGAGGCATCGGCCATCCCCGCGCCGCCGCGAGGGAGGCGCGGGGCGGGCGGGCCGCTACCATCGGAGCACTCCGCGCCGCCCATCCACAGGAGCTGTGACCCGATGACCCAGGCCTACCACGCCGATTCCTCCGACCTCGTAGAGAAGGAGGTGCTGACCTGGGAGCTGTTCGGCACCGCCTCGCGCGAGCTGGCCCAGACGATCGCCGACTCCGACTTCGAGCCGGAGATCATCATCGCCGTGGCCCGTGGCGGTCTGCTCCCGGCCGGGGCGCTCTCCTACGCGCTCGGCGTGAAGCTCTCCGACGCGATCAACGTCGAGTTCTACACCGACGTGCACGAGACCCTTCCCGATCCGGTGCTGCTCGCCCCCATGCTCGACACCGAGTCGATCAAGGGCAAGCGCCTGCTGGTCGTCGACGACGTCGCCGACTCCGGCCGCACCCTCGCGCTCGTGCTCGACCTGATGCGCGAGATGGGCGCCGACGCCCGCAGCGCCGTCATCTACGGCAAGCCCCGTTCGGTCGTGGACCCGGACTTCGTCTGGCGCCGCACCGACGAGTGGATCGTCTTCCCCTGGTCGGCCGAGCCGCCCGTCACCCCGTCGGTGGGCTGACCCGCCGCGACCAGGTCCCCCCGCGACCTGCTCCTTGGGTGACCTGGTCCCGTCGCGGGCGCGCCCGCGACGGAGCGGAGTCGGAGCGGGCTCAGCGGCGGACGGACACCGACGCCGACGGCTCGCGCTGCTGCCAGGTGCGGTCATAGGCCGTCACGGCGTAGAACCCGCTCCCGTCGGCGCCCTCGTGCACGATCTCGCCCGCGGCGCGCTCGGCCCGCACCACGGCGACGAGGCGGCGTCCGTCGGCGAGCTGCGCCTCCCCGATCTCCTCGTCGGGCAGGTGCCACAGCGCGATGGAGGTGCCATCGCGCCTGCACGCCGTCGGCGGCGGAGCGGGCCGAGACGACCGTCGGCTGCTCGGGCGCCTCGCCGGGCACGGACTCAGCGGGCGGCCGGCGGCTCCGTCGAGTCGCCGGCGGGCTCCTGATCGCTGCCGGCTCCTGCATCGTGCGCGTCGGCGGTGCCGCGTCCGTCGGCCGTGGCGTGCTCCTCGCCCTCGCCGTGCCCCTCGCCGCCGCCGTGGTGGCCGAAGGGCAGGAAGTGCACGATCACGGCGACGATCCCGCCGATGAGCAGGCCGAACACGAAGGAGAAGAAGGTGTTGACCAGCCAGGCGAGCAGCGCGCCGACGCCGGCGACCCCCGCGACCAGGCCCTCGAGGTGGTGCACCAGGCCGTAGGGCTGGGCGAGCCCGAGCTCATGGGTGCCGACCAGCAGGATGTGGCCGCCCACCCACAGCATCGCGATCATGCCGATGTAGCTGATCACGTCCATGACTCGCGGCATCGCGCCGACCAGGCCGCGGCCGAAGCGCTTCTTCCCCTCGGAGGTGTCCTCGTCCATGGACATCGCCAGGCCGATGTCGTCCATCTTCACCAGCAGGCCCACGGCGCCGTAGACCAGCGCGGTGATGCCGAGCGCGATCACCACGAGCACCGCGGCGCGCATCCACAGGTTGTCGGTGTCCACCGAGTTCATCGAGATCACCATGATCTCGGCCGAGAGGATCAGGTCGGTGCGCACGGCGCCCGAGACGAGTTTGTCCTCCGCCCCGGCGCCCTTGGTGCTCGCAGGCGCCTCCTTGGGCTTTCCGCGCACCAGCTCCCAGACCTTCTCGGCGCCCTCGAAGCTGAGGTACAGGCCGCCGAGCATGAGGATCGGTGTGAGCAGCCAGGGCGCGAACACGCTCAGCAGCAGCAGGACCGGCAGGATGAAGACGAGCTTGTTGCGCAGCGAGCCCTTGGTGATCCGCCAGATGATCGGCAGCTCCCGGTTGGGCTTGATCCCCTGGACGTACTGCGGCGTCACCGCGGCGTCGTCGATCACGACGCCGATCGCCTTGGAGCTTGCCTTGGCGGAGGCCGCGGCGACATCGTCCGCGCTGGCCGCCGCGAGGCGCGCGAGCGCGGCGACGTCGTCGAGCAGGGCGGCGAGTCCACCGGCCATGGGAGTCCTTCTTCCGAGGAGACGGCCGCGGATGCGACCGGGCTCAGGATAACGGTGAAGGAGCTGTGGATCGCTCCGCAGGGACCATGATCAGGCCACGGGTCCGGTCAAGCCCACGGCTCGGCTCCGGTCAGCTTCTCGGCACGAGATCGTCCTGTCTTCCCCTCACGGCGAACATCCGCGACCTCCCCTCGACGCGCCGCCGCGCCGGTGACAGAGTGGAGGGCATGGATATCGCACTCATCGGAGGACATGGGAAGGTCGCGCTGCTCGCGGCCCCGCTGCTGGTCGAGGCCGGTCACACGGTGCACTCCGTGATCCGCAACCCCGAGCACGCAGGCGACGTCGAGGCGACGGGCGCGAGGGCTGTGCTCGCTGACATCGAGACCCTCGACGAGAGGGGCTGGGACGAGCTCCTGCGCGGGAAGGACGCCGTGGTGTGGACCGCAGGCGCCGGCGGCGGGGACCCCGAGCGCACCCGTGCGGTCGACCACGACGCGGCGGTCGCCTCGATGGACGCCGCCGAGCGCGTCGGCGCCACCCGCTATGTGATGGTCAGCTACTTCGGCGCCTCGCTCGACCACGGCGTTCCCGAGGACAGCTCCTTCCACACCTACGCCGAGGCGAAGGCCCGGGCCGACGAGTATCTGCGCGGCACGGGACTGGACTGGACGATCCTCGGTCCCTCTGGCCTCACCCTCGAGGAGCCGACCGGTCGCATCGACACCGCCGCCTCGGAGTCCGGCACGGTCTCGCGCGGCAACGTCGCGCGCACGATCGTCGCTGCGCTCGCTGAGCCCGGATCCGTCGGGAAGTTCGTGACCTTCAACGACGGCGAGCAGGAGATCGGCGAGGCCTTCGCCTCCCTCAGCCGCTGATCCGGAAGCCCGTCTGGCCGCGCGGCGTCTCGCGGCGCACGTCGATCCCGTCGACGCGGGCGCTGGAAGGCCCCTGCCGGAGGTGGTCGAGCATGGCCTCGACCACCTCCGTAGTGCCTTCGACGTCCGCCTCGACGGTGCCGTCCCACAGGTTGCGCACGGTCCCGGCAGCGCCGAGTCGCGCCGCCTCCCTGGCGGCGTCCATCCGGAAGCCGACGCCCTGGACGCTTCCGTGCACGCGCACGATCCGGCGGATCCGCTCCCCGCCGTCGACGTCCGCGTCGGCGCCCTGATCCCGGTCCTGCTCCGGCTCGCTCATCGCCCTCGCCTCCCGCTCTCCTCGCCTCGCTGGTGCGTCGCAACGCCCGCTGCGACAAGAGTACGGGCCGGGAACCGCCCCGTCGCCGGGTACGCCTCGCGCTCGGCGGGCCCTCAGGCGCCGCCCCACGTCCCCGACCCCGAACGCCCCGCACCTGAGCCCGACTCGACACCGGTGCCGGGCCTCGTCCCGGCCCGCGGGCCGGGACGGGACGGGGTCACTCGTTGTCGCCGCCGGTGTCCTCCAGCTCGTTCGAGACCGCATCGCCGCCGTCGCCCCACTGCCAGGCGGTGATGTCCGGGACGTCCTCGCCGTGCTCGTAGGCGTGGGCCCGGGCGCGGAGCCTGGCATCGACCATGCGCTGGCGCAGTCCGGCGAATCGCGTTCCCAGACCGTCGACGCGGTCGATCACGTCCATCACCAGGTGGTAGCGGTCCGTGTCGTTGAGCATCAGCATGTCGAAGGGCGTGGTGGTGGTGCCCTCCTCCTTGTAGCCACGCACATGGATGCGCGAATGCCGGTCGTGGCGGTAGGCGAGGCGGTGGATCAGCCATGGATAGCCGTGATAGGCGAACACCACCGGGACGTCCTCCCCGAAGTACCCGTCGAAGTCCTTCTGCGAGAGCCCGTGCGGGTGCTCGGACCCGTCCTGCAGCCGCATCAGGTCCACCACGTTGACCACCCGGACCCGCAGGTCGGGGATCTCCTCACGGAGGATCTTCGCCGCGGCGAGCACCTCGATGGTGGGGATGTCGCCGGCTGCGGCGAGCACCACCTCCGGCTCCTCGCCGAGCTGCTCGGTCCCAGCCCAGTCCCAGATGCCGAGTCCCCGCGCGCAGTGCTCGACCGCCTCGTCCATCGACAGCCAGTTCGGGTTCGGCTGCTTCCCTGCCACGACCACGTTGACGTACTGTTTCGAGCGCAGGCAGTGGTCGTAGGTGGACAGCAGCGTGTTCGCGTCCGGCGGCAGGTAGACCCGCACGATCTCGGCCTTCTTGTTGACCATGTGGTCGATGAACCCGGGGTCCTGGTGGGAGAAGCCGTTGTGGTCCTGGCGCCACACGTGCGAGCTCAGCAGGTAGTTCAGCGAGGCGATCGGTCGGCGCCACTCGAGCTCGTTCGTCACCTTCAGCCACTTCGCGTGCTGGTTGACCATCGAGTCGACGATGTGGACGAATGCCTCGTAGGAGGAGAAGATGCCGTGCCGGCCGGTGAGCAGGTAGCCCTCGAGCCAGCCCTGGCACTGGTGCTCCGAGAGCATCTCCATGACGCGGCCGGCCCGGGCGAGGTGCTCGGAGCGGTCGTGCTCCTCGAGCTCCGCGTTCCACTGCTTGTCAGTGGCCTCGTAGACGGCCTGGAGCCGGTTCGAGGCGGTCTCGTCGGGCCCGAAGATGCGGAAGGTCGAGGGGTTCTCGCGCACCACGTCCCGCAGCCAGGTGCCGAGCACCCGCGTCGCCTCGGAGACGGAGCCGCCGGGCGCGGGCACGTCCACGGCGTAGTCGCGGAAGTCGGGCAGGCGCAGCGGGGTGAGCACGGCGCCGCCGTTGGTCGACGGGTTCGCGGACATCCGCAGCGTGCCGGTCGGAGCGGCGGAGGCGACGTCGGGGACCAGCTTCCCGTCCTCGTCGAAGAGCTCCTCGGGGCGGTAGGAGCGCAGCCAGGCGTCGAGCTCGGCGAGGTGCTCGTCGGTGTCCCGGGCGCTGGCCAGCGGCACCTGGTGCGAGCGCCAGGAGCCCTCGGTCTGCTGGCCGTCGATCTCCTTCGGGCCGGTCCAGCCCTTCGGGGTGCGCAGCACGATCATCGGCCAGGCGGGGCGCTCGGTCTCGCGGCCGGCCTCGGCATCCTCCGCGGCCCGGGCCTTGATCTCCGCGATCCTGTCGAGGGCCGTATCGAGCACCTCGGCGAAGCGGCGGTGGGTCTCGAGCGGGTCCTCGTCGTCGAAGCCGCCGGTGAAGAGGAGCGGCTCGTGTCCGTAGCCGCGCATCAGCGCCTCGAGCTCGTCGTCCCCGATGCGGGCCAGGACCGTCGGGTTCGCGATCTTGTACCCGTTCAGGTGCAGGATCGGCAGCACCACCCCGTCCTGCTGGGGATTGAGGAACTTGTTGGAGTGCCAGGAGGTGGCCAGCGGCCCGGTCTCCGCCTCGCCGTCGCCGACCACGGTGAATGCGATCTGGTCGGGGCTGTCGAACATGGCGCCGTAGGCGTGGGAGAGGGCGTAGCCGAGCTCCCCGCCCTCGTGGATCGAGCCGGGCGTCTCCGGGGCGACGTGCGAGGGGATCCCGCCGGGGAAGGAGAACTGCGTGAACAGGCGCTTCATCCCCTCCTCGTCCTCGCCGACCGCGTGGTACACCTCGGAGTAGGTGCCCTCGAGATAGGACGCGGCGACCAGGCCGGGGCCGCCGTGCCCGGGACCGGTGATGTACATGGCGTTCAGCCCGCGCTGGACGATGGCCCGGTTCGCGTGGGCGTAGAGGAAGGTCAGGCCCGGGGTGGTGCCCCAGTGCCCGAGCAGTCGCGGCTTGACGTGCTCGCGCTGCAGGGGCTTGCGCAGCAGCGGGTTGTCCTTGAGATAGATCTGGCCGACGGAGAGGTAGTTCGCGGCGCGCCACCAGGCGTGCAGAGCGGCGAGCTCCTCCGTGCCGGGTGCGGTGGACGGTCGGTTCGGCCAGGTCGGGATGACGGTCACGAGATCTCCTCAGGTCCGGCGTGCAGTGATGTCGGCTGATCGCGCCAGCACCTCGACGGTATGCCCTTCTCCTCGGCGGGGGAAGGTCGGAGGTCCTGCCGCTGCGGGCCCTGCGACGACGGCGACGGGCGCGACACCCCGAGGGTGGCGCGCCCGTCGCTCATGCCGCGGTCACGGGGTCGTCCGGAGCCTCAGAGGCCCCGCCCGCGGTTCTCGTCATCCGTGCGCGGATCACGACGGCCGTCCGCGCCGTCGACCTCGATCTCCTCCCGGGAGACGTCGGTCTGGACCGTCTCCTCGTCCTGCACGGACCGCTTGCCCAGGCGCACGTTCTCCGTGGCGACGGTCTCCTTCTCCACGACCGGACGCTCCTCGGTGAGGGTGACCTCGACCTCCTCCTCCGAGAGGGTGCCGCCGGAGCGGCCGTCGGCGGGCTCGCGCTCGAGGACGACCTCCTCACGCTGCACCGGGACCTCGACGCGCTCGGTGTCGGTCACGACGTGCTTGCGCAGGCGCGCCTTGCCGGTCTGCACCCGCTCGGTGCCGACGTGCGCCTGCTCCTCGTGGAGCGTGACGTCGCCGCCCTCATCACCGCCGTTGCGCGCGGTGCGATCGCTCGGGCCAGGACCGTTGACGGGGCCGGGGCCCGCCGCAGCGCGGGCGTCCGCGTCGCGACGGTCGGTGGCGTCCGGTCCGGGCCCGGCGGTGCCGCGCGCGGCCCGGTCGGTCTCGCCACCGGTCGCTCCCGCAGCGCCGTCCAGCCCGTAGTAGCGGTACAGCTCGCCCTCCTGCTCGCGAGCCAGCTCGCCGTGCTCCTCGAGGTTCGGGGCGTCCTTGATGAAGGACTTCTCGTGGGGGACCGTGATGGTCCCGTCCGCGTAGTGCGCCTGGTCGAGCGGGATGAAGCTCTCGTTCGTCCCGAAGAAGCCGGTGTTCACCGTCACCCATGACGGCTGCTGGGTGTCGTTGTCCAGGTACACCTGGCCGACCTTTCCCACCTTGTCGCCGTTCCGGTCCAGGACCACGGCGTTCTGCAGTTCCTCGATGGTGCCTCGGAAAGTCATCAGATCCTCCTTCGTGCCAACGTTCAAGATTCCTGCTGCCCGGACAGGGCCGGAGACGTCCGAGGGACGGCGTGCGTCCTGTGCCGGGGCTGTGCTCGACGCTAGTGCACCTCGGCCGGATCGGGCGATGGCCGGCGCGGGGCGACGGACTCCCGGCGATGTCCCGGGACCGTGCGCGGCGGCACCGAGCGGTCCGGCCCGGAGACGACAGTCCCCTCATCGCGGGGATCCTCGGATCGACGGAGGGAAGTACTGGTCACGGAACCGATCGTCGTGACCTGACCGTGATCTTCCGGCTCGTGCGCAGACGGTCGGCAAGCGGTTGCGGGCGTGGCCGACGTGCCGGCGCAGGGGTGCGGCGACGGCCGTCGCCGCCGCGCCGGATCTGCAGGGACCGCACGGTCGGTCGGTCGCGGTCGCGGAGCCGCTCCGGTCTCCCGGTCCGTCGTCCTCCGGTGCCGCTGCGTCGCTCACGGAGAGCGGCGCCGGGATGAGAGCACGATGAGAGTGTTCTCAGGCCGACGCGGACCGGCAGGGCCCGGCCTAATCTGAAGGAGCCCGATCGTCCAGGGGCCGCCGCAGCGACCCGCGGTGCGCCCATGGAGAAAGCTGAGGTCCCCATGACGTCCACGACCACGCGTTCCCGCAGCACTGCTCGCGCCGCCGCCCTCGGCGTGCTCGTGATCGGCCTCGCAGCCGGTTGCGGCGGCGACTCCGGCAGCGACGAGGCGTCCGCCGTCGAGGGCCCCGGCGCCTCCGAGGAGGAGAGCGGGAGCGCCGCCTCCGACGGCGCGAGCGACGACGGCGCCTCCGACGACGGCGCGACGGGCGCCGACGGGGGAGAGGCCCCGGGGGCCGGCGCCGCGGCGCTGCCCGAGGACGCCGACCTCGCCACCGAGCAGCTGCCGATCACCGCGGAGAAGGCCGTCGAGATCGGCCTCGGCGCGGCCGGCGGCGGCGAGCTGGTGCAGATCGAGATCGACCACGACGACGACGTGTGGGAGTGGGAGCTCGAGATCGTCGACGGCGGCCGCCAGCACGACCTCGACATCGACGCGACCAGCGGCGAGGTCACCGAGCATGACCAGGACGATGACGACGACCAGGACCCGGCCGTCGACGTGACCTCCCCGATGCCCTACGCCGAGGCGATCGAGATCGCGCTCGGGCAGGAGCAGGGCCGGGTCTCCGGCTGGGACCTCTCCTCCGACGACGGCCGCATCCACTACACGATCGACATCGACCGCAGCGGCGGCGACGACGTGGAGGTCGAGGTGGACGTCGAGACGGGCGAGGTCCGCGTCGACGACTGACGACCCGCCGTCGAACGGCTCCCCGCGGCGCGCCCTGCCCGTTACCCTCCTGCCTATGGCGAACTCGAAGAAGTCCTCGAAGAAGAAGGCCGACGGACCCGCGGAGAAGGCGCCCCGCGGGTTCCGGATCGCGAACGACTGGAAGGGCGACGTGCATGACCTCGACCCGCGCGCCACCCCCGGCTTCTCCGGCAAGAAGGTCGAGGGCAAGGAGTTCCTCCTGGCCCGGGATGCCGAGCTCGACGAGCTCCAGGAGCGTCTCTACGCCGCCCACCACGGAGGCGGCGAGGGCCGCTCGGTGCTGCTGATCGTGCAGGGGATGGACACCTCCGGCAAGGGCGGGATCATGCGCCACGTCGTGGGCAGCGTGGACCCGCAGGGCGTGGAGATCACCGCGTTCAAGGCCCCGACCGACGAGGAGAGGAAGCACGACTTCCTCTGGCGGATCCGCCCCCACGCCCCCGCCCCGGGCACGATCGGCGTCTTCGACCGCTCCCACTACGAGGACGTGCTGATCCACCGCGTCCACGGCTGGGCGGACTCGAAGGAGATCCGCTCGCGGTACACGGCGATCAACGCCTTCGAGCGGGAGCTCGCCGCGGCCGGCACCACGGTCGTGAAGGTCATGCTCCACGTCTCCTACGAGGAGCAGGGATCGAGGCTGATGGAGCGGCTCGAGCGCCCGGACAAGCACTGGAAGTACAACCCCGGCGACGTCGACGAGCGCCAGCACTGGGACGACTACATGGACGCGTACACCAAGGCGCTGCGCGCCACCTCCACCGTCGGTGCGCCCTGGCACGTGATCCCCGCCGACCGCAAGTGGTACGCGCGGATCGCCGTTCAGCAGCTGCTGATCGACGCGCTGACGGACATCGACCCGCAGTGGCCGACCGCGGACTTCGACGTCCTCGCGGAGATCGACCGCCTGCGCGGCACGATGGGGCAGGACGCCTCGGACTGAGCGCGTCCGGGCCCGTGACCTCGGCTTGTGTCCGCGCGCTCCCAGGCCGATGATGGAGGCATGGCTTCCATCACCTTCAAGAACGACCCCGTCACCACCGTCGGCGAGCTGCCCGCGAAGGGCTCGACCCTGCCGGCCTTCGAGCTCGTGGGACAGGACCTCGGCGCCGTCTCCGGCGCGGACCTCGCCGGCAAGCGCGTCGTGCTGAACATCTTCCCGTCCCTGGACACCGGCACCTGTGCCATGTCCGTGCGGAAGTTCAACGAGCTCGCCGCCGGCTTCGAGAACACCGTCGTCGTCTGCGTCTCGAAGGACCTGCCCTTCGCGCAGGCACGCTTCTGCGGCGCCGAGGGCATCGAGAACGTCGTCACCGGCTCCGCCTTCCGCTCCAGCTTCGGCGAGGACTTCGGCGTGACCATGGACGACGGCCCGCTCGCGGGTCTGCTCTCGCGCGCGGTCGTCGTCGCCGACGCCGACGGCACGGTCCTGTACACCGAGCAGGTCGCCGAGGTCTCCGAGGAGCCCGACTACGACGCCGCCGCGACCGTGCTCGCCTGAGACCGCCCGCCCCGCCGGACCCGGCCGCGACTCCTCGTCGCGCGCCGGGTCCTGTGCTCCCCGGCCCCGCGCACCCCGGCCCCTGCGCACCGGCCGCCCCATCGATCCCGGGGGCCGCCTGACGGAAGGAGCCCGCCATGTCCGCCCTCACGATCTCCCTCGAGCGCGTCCACGACCTGCTGGACGACGACGGCCCCGCCGACGGCGAGCGCCGCGTCCTGGTGGACCGGCTGTGGCCGCGCGGGGTGAAGAAGGAGCGCCTCGTCCACGACGAGTGGGACAAGGACGTCGCCCCGAGCTCCGAGCTCCGCAAGGCCTTCCACGGCGGGGAGCTCGACTTCGAGGAGTTCTCCGCCCGCTATCGCCGCGAGCTGGAGGAGGGCGAGGCCGCCCAGGCGCTGCTGGACCGGGCGGAGGAGGACGGGGCGGGCACCCTCGTGCTGCTGTTCGCCGCGAAGGACGTCGAGCACAACCACGCCCAGGTGCTGCAGGAGGTGCTGCAGGAGCTCGCCGGCTGAGGTCGATGGTCCCGTCCCCGTCGGCTGAACCCGCCGCCGTCGACGGGGACGAAGGTCCGGGCGCTTCCTGTCAACGCGCCGCTAACGTGGACGAGCAGGCCGTCGACGGCAGACGGCCGACAGCCCCGTCCCCGTCCAGGAAGGACCTGCCATGTCCGTGGCGACCGCCTCGATCCTCCACCCGCAGCTCGACATCGAGGAGCGCCTCGAGCCTGCTCACGAGCAGATCGTGCGGGACACCCTCCCGCTCGTCGGGGAGCACGTCGAGGAGATCGCCCCGGTGTTCTACGGGCGGATGTTCGCCGCGCACCCCGAGCTGCTGCGCGACACCTTCAACCGCGGCAACCAGGCCCAGGGCGCCCAGCAGAAAGCGCTCGCCGCCTCCGTCGCGACCTATGCGACCCTGCTGGTCGCCCCGGACGGGCCGAGCCCCGCCGCGCTGCTGTCCCGGATCGGGCACAAGCACGTCTCCCTCGGCATCACCGAGGACCAGTACGAGATCGTCCACGAGCACCTGATGGCCGCGATCGTCGAGGTCCTCGGCGCCGACGTGATCACCGGGGACGTGGCCGCCGCGTGGGACGCCGTCTACTGGCACATGGCCCGCACGCTCATCGCCTTCGAGAACGGCCTGTACGCCGAGGCGCAGGTGACCCCGGGCGACGTGTTCCGCACCGCCCGCGTCATCCGCCGGATCGAGGAGAGCTCGAGCGTGGCGAGCTTCGAGCTGGCCGCCCCCGAGGGGGACGAGCCGCTCGCCGACTTCCTGCCCGGCCAGTACATCAGCGTCGGCGTGCGCCTGGCCGACGGGGCGAGGCAGCTGCGCCAGTACTCGCTCTCCGACGCCCCCGGCCGGGGACGCTGGCGGATCTCGGTGCGGCGCGAGGACGGGGACCCGGCCGGCGAGGTCTCCTCGCACCTCCACCGCACCCTCCACGAGGGGGACGAGCTGCAGGTGACCCTCCCCGCCGGCGACCTGGTCCTGGACGCGCAGGCGACCTCGCCCCTCGTGCTGGTCTCGGCGGGCATCGGGATCACCCCGATGCTGGGGATGCTGCGCCAACTCGCCGCGGTCGACAGCGAGCGCGAGGTGGTCGTGCTGCACGCCGACGGCGACGCGGCCGACGCCGCGCACCTGCCCGAGCTGCTGGACACCGTCGCCTCCCTGCCCGAGCACAGCGGCTCCCGCGCCCGGCTGTGGTTCTCCGGCGAGCTCGGCGAGGACCCCCTCGCGGGCCGGACGGACCCCCGCCTCTCGGCGCATGCGGGCCGGATGACGATCACGGACGAGCACCTGCCCGGGGGCGCGGAGATCTACCTGTGCGGCGGCAGCGGCTTCCTGCGCGGCGCCCGCGCGCAGCTGCTCGCGGCCGGGGCGGAGGAGGAGCGGATGCACGTGGAGCTGTTCTCCCCGAACGACTGGCTGCTCCCGGGCGCCTGAGCAACGTGGACCGCCCGTCGCGGACGGCGGAGGAGGACTAGGGTCGTCCCTCGTGGAACCCCTCTCCCTTCTCGTCCTGCTCGTCATGGGCGTGGTCGCCGGCGCCATCAACGCGGCGGTGGGATCCGGCTCCCTCCTCACCCTCCCGGTGCTGATGGCGCTGGGCCTCCCGCCCGGCGTCGCGGTCCGCACGAACACGGTGGGGATGTTCTTCTCCACCGTCGGCTCCGTGCTCGGCTATCGCCGCGAGATCTCCGAGGAGCGACGCCATCTCACGCCGCTGGTGCTCACCGCTCTGCTCGGCGCGAGCGCGGGCGCGCTGCTGCTGCTGACCTCCCCTGCCGAGGCGCTCGACGTGGTCGTGCCCGTGCTGATCGTCGTCGCCCTCGCCCTCGTCGTCCTGCAGAAGCCGCTGACCACCGCGCTGCGCTCCCGCTCGGAGAAGCGG
Organism: Brachybacterium sp. SW0106-09; assembly: GCF_001293905.1. Lineage (NCBI taxonomy): Bacteria > Bacillati > Actinomycetota > Actinomycetes > Micrococcales > Dermabacteraceae > Brachybacterium > Brachybacterium sp. SW0106-09. The sequence continues at coordinate 12,905 of NZ_BCAK01000055.1, read as the reverse complement.
GCCGAGCACCGCGCCGCGGCCGACGGGGCGGGGGCCGAGGGGGCGACCGATGCGGGCGCGTCGGCGGACGGCTCCGAGCGCAGCCCGCTGCGCTCCCCGGCGCTGGTCGGCTCGATCGGTGCGGCCTCCGTCTACGGTGGCTACTTCACCGCCGCGCAGGGGGTGCTGTACCTGGGGATCCTCGGCGTCTTCACCGGGCGTCCGATGGGCTCGGTCAACAGCGTCAAGAACCTGCTGAGCCTGTGCGTGAACCTCGCCGCGGCGCTGATCTACGTGATCGCCTTCTTCGTGGTCGACGCGCAGGTGGTGTGGGCCGCGAGCGCCGCGATCGCGGTGGGCTCGCTGCTGGGCGGCTTCTTCGGTGCGCACCTGGCCAAGCGCCTGCCCGAGTGGGCGCTGCGCGGCGTGATCGTGGTGGTCGCGCTGGCGGCGCTGCTGCGCGAGGTGCTCTGAGCCTCCGGTCTCAGCGCAGGAAGGGCAGCACCCGCTCGAGCACCTCGCCCGGGGGGAACAGGGTGCCGCCGTGGTCCCGGCCGGGCAGCGAGACGAACTCCGCATCCGGCATCAGCGAAGCGGCCCGCGCGGACTCCTCGTGGCGGGGATGGTCCGCATCGCCGGCCATCCACAGCGTCGGGACGGTGCAGGAGGCGAGCGCCTCGTCCGGCACGGCGGCGGTGGCGTCGGTCGCCGCGAGCAGCGCCGCGACCGCCTCGTGGTCCGCAGCGAGGAAGGCGGTGCGGGTGGCGCGGTCACGGCGCGAGGAGACCTCCGGCCCCAGCCCCTGCCCGGCGCAGAACGACTCCATGCCCTGCTCGCGGACCGCGTCGATCACGCCCGGGAAGAACACCGAGTCCACCGCGCCCCGCTGCGCGGAGGCCGAGCCGCCGAGGCTCACCAGGCGCGTGACCAGGCCAGGATGCGCCAGCGTCGTGCTCAGCGCGATGCGTGCGCCGAGCGAGTAGCCCATCAGCGCCGCGCGGCCGATCCCCTCCGCGTCGAGCAGGGCGAGCAGGTCCTGCACGAAGACCTCCTGCGTGTACGCCGCGGGGTCGTGGGGCTTCCCGGAGCTGCCGTGGCCGCGCAGGTCCACCCGGAGCACGGTGTGCTCGGCAGTGAGCGGTTCGAGATAGCCGAGGCCCCGCCAGATCGCGCGGGAGAGCACCGAGCCGTGCAGCAGCACCAGCGGCGGCCCGTCCCCGGAGATGTCATAGCGCAGGTCGACGCCGTCGACGGGGGAGGGGATGACGGGCACGGCGCGAGTCCTTCGGACGCAGGAGCTGGCCGGACCAGGATACGGAGCGCCGGGGGACTTCGGCGCAGCGGGCTCGGCACGAGGAAGGGCCGGGGCGGATCACCGCACGGTGATCGGCCCCGGCCCCTGTCACGAGCGCGCCGCGGTCACAGCGCCGCGGAGATCTCCTCGAGGATGCGGTTGAAGGTCGCCGACGGGCGCATCACCGCGGCGGTCTTCTCCGGGTCGGGACGGTAGTAGCCGCCGATGTCCGCGGGCTCGCCCTGCACCGCGAGCAGCTCGGCGGCGATGGTCTCCTCGCCGTCGGTGAGCTCCTTCGCGATGGGGCCGAAGGCGGCGGCGAGCTCCGCGTCCTCGGTCTGCTTCGCCAGCTCCTGCGCCCAGTACATCGCGAGGTAGAAGTGGCTGCCGCGGTTGTCGATCGAGCCGAGCCTGCGCTGCGGGGACTTCCCCTCGTTCAGCAGGGTCTCGGTCGCACGGTCCAGCGCGTCGGCCAGCACCGCGGCGCGGGCGTTGTCCGCGGTGCGGGAGAGGTGGCGCAGCGACTCGGCCAGTGCCAGGAACTCGCCGAGAGAGTCCCAGCGCAGGTAGTCCTCCTCGATGAGCTGCTGGACGTGCTTGGGCGCGGAGCCGCCGGCACCGGTCTCGAACAGGCCGCCGCCGTTCATCAGCGGCACCACCGAGAGCATCTTGGCGCTCGTGCCGAGCTCCATGATGGGGAAGAGGTCGGTGAGGTAGTCGCGCAGCACGTTGCCGGTGACGGAGATGGTGTCCTCGCCGGCGCGGACGCGGGCCAGGGTGTGCTTCGTCGCCTCGATCGGGGAGAGGATGCGGATGTCGAGGTCCTCCGTGCTCTTCCCATCGATCGGGTCCGCCAGGTACTTCTCGACCTTCGCGATGAGATTGCGGTCGTGGGCGCGGGTCTCGTCCAGCCAGAACACGGCCGGCATCCCGGACTGGCGCGAGCGGCGCACGGCGAGCTGCACCCAGTCGCGGATCGGCGCGTCCTTGGCCTGGCAGGCGCGGAACACGTCGCCGGTGGCGACCTCGTGGGTCATCAGCGCCGCACCGGAGGAGTCGCGCACCTCGACGCGCCCGTCGGCCGCGATCTCGAAGGTCTTGTCGTGGGAGCCGTACTCCTCGGCCTTCTGCGCCATGAGGCCGACGTTGGGGACGGTGCCCATGGTGGTGGGGTCGAAGGCGCCGTTGCTCTGGCAGTCCTCGATGGTCGCGGAGTAGACGCCCGCGTAGGAGGAGTCCGGGATCACCGCGAGGGTGTCCTGCTCGGCGTCGTCCTTGTTCCACATGTGGCCCGAGGTGCGGATCATCGCCGGCATGGAGGCGTCGATGATGACGTCGGAGGGGACGTGGAGATTGGTGATGCCCTTGTGGGAGTTCACCATCGCGAGGTCGGGACCGGCGGCGAGGTCCTGGTCGATCGCGGCGCGGGCGCCCTCGCGCACCGACTCGTCGAGCTTGTCGATCCCGGCGAGCAGGCCGCCGAGCCCGTTGTTCGGGGACAGGCCCGCCTCGGCGAGCACGTCGCCGTACTGGGTGAACAGGGTGGGGAAGAAGGCGCGGACCGCGTGGCCGAAGAGGATCGGGTCGGAGACCTTCATCATCGTGGCCTTGAGGTGCAGGGAGAAGAGCACGCCCTGCTCCTTCGCCGCGGCGATCTGCTCGCGCAGGAAGGTCTCCAGCGCCGCGACCCGCATGACGGTGGAGTCGACGACCTCGCCGGCCAGCACCGGCACGGACGGCTTGAGCACGGTCTCCGTGCCGTCGGCGGCGACGTGCACGATCGAGAGGGTGTCCTCGGCGTCCATCACCACGGACTGCTCGTTGGAGCGGAAGTCGTCCGCGCCCATCGTCGCGACCGAGGTCCTGGAGTCCTTGCTCCACTCGCCCATGCGGTGGGGGTGCTTCTTGGCGAAGTTCTTCACCGCAGCGGGGGCGCGGCGGTCGGAGTTGCCCTCGCGCAGGACGGGGTTCACGGCAGAGCCCTTGACGGAGTCGTAGCGGGCGCGGGCGCCCTTCTCCTCGTCGGTCTCGGGGTTGTCGGGGTACTCGGGCAGGGCGATGCCCTGGCCCTGCAGCTCGGCGATCGCGGCCTTCAGCTGCGGCACGGAGGCGGAGATGTTGGGCAGCTTGATGATGTTCGCCTCGGGCGTCTTCGCGAGCTCGCCCAGCTCGGCGAGCGCGTCGGCCTCCCGCTGCTCCTCGGGCAGGAGGTCCGAGAACGCCGCGACGATGCGTCCGGCCAGGGAGATGTCACGGGTGGTGACCTCGATCCCGGCGGTGTCGGAGAAGGCGTCGAGGATCGGCAGGAACGAGGCGGTCGCCAGCATCGGTGCCTCGTCGGTGTGGGTGTAGATGATGCGCGCCATGTGTCGCGGGGCTCCCTCGGGTCGATGCGTCATGGGTCTCGGGCCAAGACTATCTTGACGTCAAGAATTCTTCGACGGCGGGCGCGGGCCGGCCGTCGATCCGGACGCCCCCACGGTACGTGAGCGGGGTGCGGGGCGCAGTCCCGGACGGCCGGTGGATCGACGGGGCGGCCGACGGGACGACAGAGCGGCCGACGAGGAGGCGAGCCGCCGCGGCGGCGAGGCGCAGAGGCGGCGAGTCGCCGCGGCGCTCAGCCGTCCTCTGGCTCGGCGCCCTCGAGCACCTCGAGGTCCCAGGGGTCGGAGAGCACGACGTGGGTGGCGCCCGCGGCGTCGACGGTGACGGCGAAGGCGTGGGCTCGGTAGTCGCCGGGGGAGAGGGCGCCGTGACAGGTGCCGTGCGTGGTCCAGGCGGTCTCCGCGGTGCTCACCCCCTCGCCGTCCATCCACTGCAGCGGGATGCTGCCGGCGTTCCGGGCCCCGGCCACGATGACACCGTCCCCGAGGCGGGTCACCACGATCCCGGTCATCAGGGGCAGGGTGCCGTGGTCCTCGGAGGCGGCGGTGACCTGAGCGGTCGCGCCCGCGCCCGCCTCGTCCTCGCCCGCCTCCGCATGAACCGCGGGGGAGGGGTCGGCGGCGGCGACGCTCAGCCCGGCGCCGTCGCCGACGGGGGCGAGCTCGCGGCCGCAGCCGAGGGAGGAGAGGTCCGCAGGGGTCTCGCCGTCCTCCGCCGTGACCGCGCCGGGAACGGCCCGCAGGCGGCCGTCGACCACGTCCAGCAGCACGTCGGCGCTCGCCTCCCAGCCGCTGCGCTCCGCGGCGCGGCCGGAGCCCTCCGGGCCCGCGCCGGACAGGCGCAGCAGGTACTGCCCATCGGGCAGAGGGGCGTCGTCGCAGGTGTCGAGCACGAGCCGGGCGGTGACGGTGGAGGGGGCGGGGCCCTCGGTGGTCGTCTCGACCCGGGCTCGCACGACCATCGGTGGCGCCGGGGCGCCGTCGACGCCGAGCTCATCGGCATAGCCCTCGGCCGGGGCGCCGCGGTCCGCGGGGTGTGCGGGCACGATCACGGCCTCGGGGGCGAGCCCGCCGTAGGCGGCGCCCGGCTCGAGGGCGAGGTCGCCGGTGATCATCACCTCGTTGCCCTCCGCCTGCACGCTCGTGGGGGACATCGTCCCCGCGTCGCGGGAGGGCAGGGGATCCTCCGCCGTGCCGGGCCCGCACAGCCAGGCGGGATCCACCGGGACGGTCTCGGCGCCGGCCACCTGCTCGGGGGCCATCGGGGCCGCGGTCGCCGCCGGGCTCGAGGGGTCCTCGCCGCCGAGCGGTCCCGGCAGCGCATCGCAGGCGACGAGGGAGGCGGCGAGCGCGAGCGCCCCTGCGGCCGCGGCGACGATCCGTCCCGGGCGCGCGAGCCGCCTGGCTGTCCTCGTCGTCATCGTGTCCCCCTCCTCGTGGTCCCCGCACAGAACCTACCGGAGCGTCACAGCACCAGCAGGGTCACCGCCATGACGGCCATGCCGGCGATCAGCGAGTAGATGACCGTGTGGTGCTCCCCGGTCTCCTCCGCGGCGGGCAGCAGCTCGTCCAGGGACACGAACACCATCACCCCGGCCACGCCGGCCAGGACCGCACCCATCGCGTCGCCGGTGAGCACGGGGGCGAGCAGCAGGTAGCCGATCACGGCGCCGACGGGCTCGGCCAGCCCCGTCATCGTCGCCAGCCAGAACGCCTTGCTGCGTGAGCCGGTCGCGCGGCGCACGGGCACGGCGACGGCGAGGCCCTCGGGGATGTTGTGCAGGGCGATCGCGGCGACCACGGGGATCGCGACCTCGGGGGCCTGCAGCGCGGCGACGAAGGTCGCGAAGCCCTCGGGCACGTTGTGCAGGGCCAGGGCCGCGGCGGTGATCGCGCCGGTGCGCAGCAGCCGGGCGCGCAGCGCCCGGTCCTCGAGCTGCTCCTCGGGCTCGCGCACCTCGTCCCGTCCGTGGCTGCTGTCCATCCGGCCGGCGAACTCGTGGGGGCTGACGGCGCGGGGGACGAGCCGGTCGAGTACGGCGATCAGCGCGATCCCGACGAAGAAGGACAGGGTCGCCAGCGCCGTGCCGCGACCGGTCGGGGCCGTGCCGCCGGAGAGCACCCGGGCGCCCTCGGGCAGCAGCTCGACGAAGGAGACGTAGAGCATGACGCCGGCCGACAGGCCCAGCCCGCCGGCGAGGAACCTCGGCCCGGTCCCGCGGCCGAGCACGCCGAGAGCGGCGCCGATCGAGGTGGCGCCGCCGGCGACGAGGGTGAGGAGGAAGGCGACGAGCACCCGTGCACCCTACTGGGCGGTCCGCGCCTCGACGGGGACCCTCGGCCCGTCCCGTGGTGGGCACCACGGCCGAGCCCGGGTGACCGCTCCTAGACTGACCCCATGTCCCCCGCCGACGCCTTCCTCACCGTCACCGACCTGCGCGCCCGCAGCCTGAGCGCCGCCCAGCTCACCGCCGCCCTGCCGCGCGCGGAGCTCGACGTCGCCGCGGCCGCCGAGGCCGTGCGCCCCGTCGTCGAGGACGTCGCCGCCCGCGGCGCCGAGGCGGTGCTCGAGGCCTCCGAGCGCTTCGACGGGATCCGTCCCGCGCACCTGCGGGTCCCCGCCGTGGAGCTCGAGCGCGCCCTCGCGGAGCTCGACCCGCAGATCCGCTCCGCGCTCGAGGAGTCGATCGCCCGGGTGCGCGCGGTCGACGCCGCCCAGGTCCGTCCCGCCGAGACCGTCGAGGTGGTGCCCGGAGGCACCGTCACCCAGCGCTGGGTCCCGGTGCGCCGCGTCGGCCTGTACGTGCCGGGCGGCCGCGCCGTGCTGCCCAGCTCCGTGGTGATGAACGTGGTGCCCGCCCAGGCCGCCGGCGTAGAGCAGGTCGTGCTCGCCTCCCCGCCGCAGAAGGAGTTCGGCGGCCTGCCCCACCCCACGATCCTCGCCGCCTGCGCGCTGCTCGGGGTCACCGAGGTGCTCGCCGCCGGCGGCGCCCAGGCGATCGCGCTGCTCGCCCACGGCGCGGAGGACCTCGGCGACGGCGACGGGCTCGAGGGCGTGGACCTCGTCACCGGACCCGGCAACGTCTACGTCGCCGCCGCCAAGCGCCTCGTGCGCGGGAAGGTCGGCATCGACGCCGAGGCCGGCCCCACCGAGATCGCGATCCTCGCCGACGACACCGCCGATCCCGCCTTTGTCGCCGCGGACCTCATCTCCCAGGCCGAGCACGACCCGATGGCCGCGAGCGTCCTGGTCACGCCGTCCGAGGCACTGGTCGAGTCGGTCGAGGCGGCGCTCGCCGCGCAGGTCCCCGCCGCCCTCCACCGCGAGCGGATCGAGGAGGCGCTGCGCGGACCGCAGAGCGGCGCCGTGCTCGTCGCGGACCTCGCCCAGGGCCTCGCGGTCGTGGACGCCTACGGCGCCGAGCACCTCGAGATCCAGACGGCCGAGGCCGACGAGGTCGCCGCACGCGTCACCAACGCCGGCGCCGTCTTCGTCGGCCCCCACAGCCCCGTCAGCCTCGGCGACTACGCCGCGGGCTCCAACCACGTGCTGCCCACGGGCGGCACCTCCCGTTTCACCGGCGGGCTCGGGGTGCAGACCTTCCTGCGCGGCATCCACGTGGTCCGCTACGACCGCGACGCGCTCGCCGGAGCGCGCGAGGCGGCGACCACGCTCGCCCGTGCCGAGGGGCTGCCCGCCCACGGCACCGCGATCGACGTCCGCTTCGAGGGCTGAGATCAGCCGGCGTCGGTAGTCCGGTCGGCGTCGGCCGTCCGGTCGGAGCCCGTCGGGCTCTCCTCGACGGCGGCGCGGCGCTCCGCGGCACGCTCTCCCCGGGTGAGCCACAGCGCGATCGCGCGCCAGCCCAGCATCCCGACCGCCAGCACGATCGCGGTGACGATGAGGAAGGACACCTCGGTGCCCGCCCCGAACAGGGTGCGGACCGCCATCCCTGTCGCGAGGGTGATCGCCCACACGAAGAGTCCGTGCGGCCAGATCCGGAACGGGGCGCGCCAGGCGCGGATCGCAAGATGGCCCAGCAGCGCGCCGACGGCGAAGGGCCACCCCACCAGGAAGATGTTCTCGGTGGTCAGGGGCGTGCCGTGCTGCAAGAAGCCGACGGCGACGAAGAGGATGACGACCAGCAGGTCGCCGACGAGGGCACCCAGGGAACGGAACATCCCGCCAGGGTACTGGGACGCGGCGGGGAGCTCACCGAGGGAGGGCCCCGGGAGGACCGACGCGGGGATGCGGGACGAGATGACGATGAGCCACGTCACGTCGGCGCCGGCCCCGGGGCCGCGACGCGGACCGGGGGGACCTGCCCCCGCGACGCCAACTACGATGAGTGCCATGTCCGCCTCGCCCGTCCCGACCCGTGAGCCCTCGGTCCTGCCCGTCCCCCGTGACGGCATCGCCGGCGCCGCCCCCTACGGCGCGCCGCAGCTACCGGTCGCGCATGCGCTGAACGTGAACGAGAACCCCTACGGCCCCTCGGAGGAGCTCACCGCCGCGATCGGTGCCGCCGCCGCGCAGGCCGCGGCGGGCCTGAACCGCTACCCGGACCGGGAGGCGCTGGACCTGCGCCGGGAGCTGGGGGAGTACCTCGCCGAGGAGTCGGGCGTGCCCGCCCCGCCGGCCGAGGCGGTCTGGGCGGCGAACGGCTCCAACGAGGTCATGCACCAGCTGATGCTCGCCTACGGCGGCCCCGGCCGCACGGCGCTCGGCTTCACGCCGCACTACTCGATGTACCCCGAGTACGCGCGCGACACCTATACCGCCTGGGTCACCGCCGAGCGGGGCCCCGCTCCCGACTTCGCGCTCACCGCGGAGACGGTCACCGCCGCGATCGCCGAGCACCGGCCCTCGATCGTGGTGCTCACCTCGCCGAACAACCCCACCGGCACGGCGCTCGACCTCGACGTCGCCCGCGCCGCCGCCCGCGCGCTCGAGCCCGCCCGCGGGCTGCTCGTGGTCGACGAGGCCTACGGCGAGTTCCGCCGCGACGGGGTGCCCAGCGCCCTCACCCTCCTGGCCGAGCACCCGAACCTCGTCGTGGCCCGCACCATGTCCAAGGCCTTCGCGCTCGCCGGCGCCCGCCTCGGCTATCTCGTCGCCGATCCCGCGATCGTCGACACCGTGCGCGTGGTGCGCCTGCCCTACCACCTCTCCGCCGTCACCCAGGCGGTGGCCCGCACCGCCCTCGCGCACCGCGAGGAGCTGCTGGGGAAGGTCGCGCTGCTGCGCACCGAGCGCGACGCGCTCGCCGCCCATCTCGCCGGTCGCGGCCACGAGGTCGCGCCGTCCGACGCCAACTTCGTCCTCTTCCGCGCCTTCCGAGGCCGCGACGACGTGTTCCAGGCCCTCCTGGAGCGCGACGTGCTGATCCGCGCCGTCGGACCGGCCGGCTGGCTCCGCGTCAGCGTGGGCACCCCTGAGGACAACACCGCATTCCGCACCGCCCTCGAGGAGGCCGACCCCCGATGACCGAGACCGCCCGCCCGTCGCGCACCGCGACCCTCTCCCGCACCACCCGCGAGTCCTCCGTCGAGGTCAGCCTCGACATCGACGGCACCGGCCAGGTGGACATCTCCACCTCCGTGCCCTTCTTCGACCACATGCTCACGGCGCTGGGCACCCACGCCCGCTTCGATCTCACCGTGCGGGCGACGGGCGATACCCACATCGACGCCCACCACACCGTCGAGGACACCGCGATCGTGCTCGGCCAGGCGCTGCGCGAGGCGCTCGGCGACAAGCACGGCATCACCCGCTTCGGCGACGCGCTGGTCCCGCTGGACGAGGCGCTCGCCCAGGCCGTCGTGGACCTCTCCGGCCGCCCCTACTGCGTCCACTCCGGGGAGAGCGAGGCCCAGGCCACCCACCTCATCGGCGGGCACTTCACCGGCTCCCTGACCCGTCACGTCTTCGAGTCCCTCGCCCACCACGCCGCGATCTGCCTGCACATCCGGGTGATCGAGGGCCGCGACCCGCACCACACCGTCGAGGCGCAGTTCAAGGCGCTCGCCCGGGCGCTGCGCGCCGCCTGCGCCCCCGACGACAGGGTCCTCGGGGTGCCGTCCACCAAGGGAGCACTGTGAGCACCGACGACACCACCGGCCGCGGGCCCGAGCCCGAGGACATCGACGCCGAGTTCGCCCGCCTCACCGAGGGGCTCTCCCTCGACGACGCGCCGCTGACCGTCGAGGACGTCCTGTCCGACGCCTCGGCCGCGCCCGAGGAGGACGAGGTCCCCACGATCGCCGTGGTCGCCACCTCCGTCGCGACCGCGAAGGCGCTCGCCGGCGTGATCCGGCTGGGCCGCGAGGCGCGCACCGACGGGATCGACATCCCCACCGACTCCCGCACCTTCGACACCGCCACCGGCGCGGTCGCCGTCGGCCCGCTGTCCGAGGCGGCGGCGCACGACCTCGCCGCGATCACCTCCACCGCCCTGCAGCGCAACGGCATCGTGGTGTTCTGGCGCCGCGGCGACCGCATGACCGCGACCCGGTACAAGAACGGCGAGCGCGGCGAGGACATCTCGCCCGCGATCGTGCTCGGCGCCGTCGACGACCTCGTCGAGGAGCTGCTGCTGGGCACGACCTCGCTCGACGAGCTCGGCGAGGGCCTCGGCCCCGCCTCGCTCACCCGGGCCGAGGCGCTGGAGTGGATCTCCTCCGGCGGGAGGAAGCGCCCGTGAGCACGACCGAGCCCGGGTCGTCGGCCGCCGCGGGCCCCGCGGACGCACCGGCCACCGCGGGAGCGCCGGGTCCCGCCCCGCGCGTGGTCGTCCTCGACCACGGCTCCGGCAACGTCCGCTCCGTCGTCCGCGCCCTCGAGGCCGCGGGGGCGGAGGTCGAGCTCACCGCGGACCGCGAGCGCGCCCTCGCGGCCGACGGGCTCGTCGTCCCCGGGGTCGGCGCCTACTCCGCGACCCTCGCGCAGATCCTCGCCGTCGGCGGCGACCGGATCATCGAGCGCCGACTGGCCGGCGGCCTGCCGGTGCTCGGCATCTGCGTGGGCCTGCAGGCGATGTTCGAGGCCGGCACCGAGCACGGCGAGCGCACCCGCGGGCTCGGCCAGTGGCCGGGCGAGGTCACCCACCTCCAGGCCGAGGTCGTGCCCCACATGGGCTGGAACACCGTCGAACCCGCTGCGGGCAGCGCGCTGTTCGCCGGGATCGAGCAGGAGCGCTTCTACTTCGTCCACTCCTACGCCGCCCGCAGCTGGGAGCTGGAGGACACCGGCCCGCTCAAGGCGCCGCAGGTGACCTGGGCCCAGCACGAGCAGGACCGCTTCGTCGCCGCCGTCGAGAACGGGGCGCTCAGCGCCACCCAGTTCCATCCCGAGAAGTCCGGCGCGGCCGGCGCCCGCCTGCTCGCGAACTGGCTGGGCACCCTGCCGCGCCGCGACCGGGAGCAGGACGCATGATCCTCGCGTTCCTGATGCTCTTCGCCGGCGGCATGCTCCTCGGCGGCGCCTGGTCCTTCTACCGCTCGAAGAAGCCCTGGTGGGCGATCGCGGGACTGGCCGTGCTCGGCCTCGTGTGCCTGGGCATCTCCTTCTGGCGCATCCAGAGCGGCTGAGTCCGCCTCCCCACCCCGTCCGTCCCTGTGCCCGACCGGGCACCATCCCCTCAGTCCCAGGAGGACCCCCATGACCGCTCCCGTGCTCGAGCTGCTCCCCGCTGTCGACGTGCAGGGAGGCCAGGCCGTCCGCCTCGTCCAGGGCGAGGCCGGCACCGAGACCGGCTACGGCGCGCCGCTGGACGCCGCGCTCGCCTTCCAGGAGGGCGGCGCGAGCTGGCTGCACCTGGTCGACCTCGACGCCGCCTTCGGCCGCGGCTCCAACGCCTCCCTGCTCGCCGAGGTCGTCGCCGCCGTGGACATGAACGTCGAGCTCTCCGGCGGGATCCGCGACGACGAGTCCCTCGCCGCGGCGCTCGCCACCGGCTGCCGCCGCGTGAACCTCGGCACCGCCGCCCTCGAGAACCCCGAGTGGACGGCCGACATCATCGCCGAGCACGGCGACCGCATCGCCGTCGGCCTCGACGTGCGCGGCACCACCCTCGCCGCGCGCGGCTGGACCCGCGAGGGCGGCGACCTGTGGGAGACCCTCGAGCGCCTCGACGCCGCCGGCTGCCAGCGCTACGTCGTCACCGACGTCACCAAGGACGGCACGCTCCAGGGCCCGAACGTGGACCTGCTCGCCCAGGTCTGCGAGCGTACCGACGCGAAGGTCGTCGCCTCCGGCGGCATCTCCTCCCTCGACGACCTGCGCGCGCTGCGCGAGCTGGTCCCCGTCGGGGTCGAGGGCGCGATCGTGGGCAAGGCCCTGTACGCGCAGGCCTTCACGATGGGCGAGGCGCTCGACGTCGCGGGACGCCCGTGACCTCCGAGAACACCTCGCAGAACGAGGACCACGGACCGACGGGCCCGGACGCCGACCCCGGCGGACGGGCCCGTCGGGCCCTGCCCTCCCACTTCCGCGAGAAGTCCCCGCTGACCGACACCGCGGGCGTCTCCTGGGAGGGCCGCGACTACACCGTCAGCCCGTTCCCCGGCGACGACGGCGCGACCCCGGCGCACCTCGCCGAGGCGCTGCAGGCGCACCGGGCGGGCCGGGACCCGCACCGGCGCGCGCTCGTCGCCGCGCTGACGACCTCCCGGGTGCTGGTGCCGATCATGGCGGTCGCGACCGAGACGGACACCACCGCCTACGGCCTCACCGGCGACAACGGCGCCGACATGGCGATGGTCTCGATCACCGCGCCCGACGGGACGACGGTGCTGCCGCTGTTCACCTCGGTCCACCAGCTCTCCGCCTGGCGCGGAGATGCCCGGCCCGTGCCCGTGGTCGCGCCGCAGGCGGCGCAGGCCGCGGTCCAGGAGGGCTGCACTGCGCTGCTGCTGGACGCCGCGACGCCCGAGGCCGAGGGCGGCCCCGTGCTGCTGCCGCGCTCGGTGCTGTGGGCGCTCGCGCAGGGGCGCGAGTGGATTCCGCCGCATGAGGACGGCGAGCTCGCCGCGGAGCTCGAGCGGGTCGGGACCTCCGCCTCGCCCGCCGTGCTGGGCCTCGCGGCCCGCGCCGGCGAGCGCGCCGAGGTGGACCTCCACCTGCGGCTGCGCCCGGGCCTGACCGCGGAGCAGGTCTCCGCGGTGGTCCAGCTGGTGACGCAGGCGCTCGGGGGATCGCAGCTGGTCGCCGAGCGGATCAGCTCGATGCGGCTCGTGCTCGGCTCCTG